>DQEK01000150.1:0-5886 GCA_003533545.1 Acidobacteriota bacterium
ATGACGATCACGCCAGGCTTCATTGATACTCATTGTCATCCAAGTGGAGTGAATGAGCTCTATGGAGTGAACACCAACTTAACCACGGTGGCTGAGATTCAAGCGGCGATTCGTACCAAGGTGGCCGACACGCCACCTGGGTATTGGGTAAATGGTTTCATGTTTGATGACACGAAGGTCGTCGATGGGCCGCTACACCGGACTCATCTCGACGAAGTGGCACCAGAGCACCCGGTCAATGTGGCACACCGTGGTGGACATACCAACTGGTACAACAGTAAGGCATTCGAGCTTGCCGGGATTTCTCGCGACACGCCTGACCCTGCGGATGGTCGATTCCAGAAAGATGCGGAGGGTAATCTGGGTGGCATGGTGGCGGAGAATGCCCGCCGAGTCTTCAACAACGTTGGTCGCCGGGACGAGTTGACTGAGGATCAAACGCGGGACCGAGCGCGCGAGGGAATGGCACACATTTCCAAACTGCTGACTGCTGCTGGATTGACCAGTGTTCATGATGCCGGAGCAAACCGAAGCAAACTGGTCGCCTATCAGGATGCCTATGCTGCGGGCCTCCTGCGGCACCGCGCCTACATCATGGTCCGTAGCCCATATGAGGAACTGAGAAATGCCGGGATCTCCACTGGTTTTGGTGATGAGTGGGTCCGCATCGGCGGGGTCAAATACACGGCTGACGGTTCAGCTTCTGAACGAACGATGCGGATGAGCACGCCATTCGAGGGTCGCCCTGACGATTACGGCATCCTAACGATGTCTCAAGAGGAGATACACGAAGTGGTTGAGGATGCACACCGCCACAACTGGCAGATTGGCATTCACGCCAACGGGGACGTGACGATTGACATGGTCTTGAACGCCTACGAGCGGGTGTTGGAGCGGTGGCCTCACCCTGACCGGCGGCACCGGATCGAGCATTGCACCTTGGTGAACACAGCTCTGCTCCAGCGTATCAAGAACACCGGTGTCATCCCGACGCCGTTTTGGACGTATGTCCATTTTCATGGCGAAAAATGGAGCAACTATGGTGCTGAAAAATTAAAGTGGATGTTTGCGCACCGATCATTTCTCGATTTGGGGATTCAGGCGCCAGGCGCTTCCGACTACCCACCCGGCCCCTTTGAACCGCTCATGGCCATGCAGAGTATGGTGACGCGAAAGGATGTTAATGGTCAGACGTGGGGCGGTAATCAACGAGTGACCGTGGACGAAGCGTTGCGGATCGCCACAATCAACGGGGCACGGGCTTCCCGCGAAGAGACCACTAAGGGGTCCATCACGGTCGGCAAGTTCGCCGATTTCGTGATCCTGGAGCGTGATCCACATGTTGTGCAGCCTGACGAACTCAAGCAGATCCCAATCGTTCGGACGGTGGCCGGTGGCCGGACGGTCTACTCAGTGATGCCCTGAGTCTCCAAAAGTGATCAAAATAGTTTCCAAGAGATGTGACTTAGTGAAGGTGCATACGACCGTTGGGAAAGTACTTGGGACGCTTATCATAGGTATGGTCTTCGGGTGCTCTGGAGCCGAAGAGTCCTCTCCGGAAGTCCAGGATGAAGGCCTTGGGACTTTGACTGGCGTTATACGGTTAAGTGGTGACCGAGTGACGACCCCAACCATTGTTGAGAACAGCACGGACCCTGAGGTGTGCGGCGAGCGCCATTCTCTTCAAGATTTGGTAGTAGGACCTGGTCGGGGAATTCGCTACGTTATCGTTGCGCTGGTCGATGTTCCAGAAGATTCTTTTCCCCAAGTGGTCGGCGAACCGCTCATCATCGATAACCGAGACTGTCGGTTCACGCCACATGTGAGTGTGGTGACTGCCGGGACGGTGATCGAGGCGACCAATAGCGATCCGGTGCTGCATACGACTCATCTGTATGGTGCAATGGAGAGGAATTTCGCGCTGCCAACCGTCGGCCTCCGTGTCTCGCGAGTGGCCGAAGGGGAGGGTATGGTCATCGTGAAGTGTGACGTGCACGGGTGGATGCAATCGTTCCTTCGAATCGACCCGCATCCGTTCCATGCGGTCACCGATGCTGCCGGCACATTCCGCATTAATAACATACCACCTGGTGAGTATACCCTTGAGGTTTGGCATGAACGTCTGGGGCAGACGCACCGATCAATACGTATTGAGTCCGCACAATCGACCGAGATCAGTGTGAGCTTCGATTATCGATGAATGACCTGACACTTCGAGAAAGGAATGACAAATGCTTCAAGGGGCGACGTCTAGAATACCAGTAATCCTTCTTGCGATATTGGTAATGGCAATGATGGGAGAGCAGAGTGCGTCTGCGCAATCGAGCGCTCGGCAGCAGCCTGATGCTGAGGTGAGTTTTTATGCGCCAGCACAACACGACCTCTACGATGGTCGCTGGGTGGTATCGGCTTCACGGATCTATCAGGTTGGTCGGCTTGACGACTCGCCTGGGTGGGACCACATTGACAATGCTGCGTCGGATGTGCATGCCGTGAACGGGAATGTCGAGATTGACGTCGACGAAATAGAGAATACGGGCACGTTTATCGCTCGGCTGCAGCTGACAACTGGAGAGTATGTGCTCGAAATCGACCGGTTTAATGAATTCAGTCCCTGTCAGGATGGCGGCATTGCAGCCTCTCTCTTCGAGCATGGCGATTCCGGATGTGGCGATACGCTGTGGCCGAAGACTTTTATTTTTCTGGCCGGCTGGGGATTCGGTCGCGCCACCCTGAACGGAGAGACGCTCTATGAGGATTATCAGGTCCACTTCATGGTCACGCAGGGTATGCGGGATCGCGAGACGCTTGCGGTGAACTATCCGCTGGTCGGTAAGCGCTCACCGGCTGGCGCGGTCAATCCGGCGACTCAGCAGATTGATTTCTTCATTCGGAGCCCGGAAAATGATGCCAATAACAACCCAACTCGAAAAGTGTTTGACCATTTCTTTGGTATGGAGGTGACTTGGAAGTAGTGGTTGGTAGCGCGCGATCTTCGACGTGAACAAATGGAGACAATAATGACTCGACGACAATCAACCTACGCAGTCGTGGCCTGCCTGACCTGTTTCGGGATGGGCATGTTTGCGCAAACCGCAACTGATATTGTGAGGTACCAGAGCGGACCTAACGGCACACTTCTTGAGGTCCTGTTTGACGGACCCACCATGGGCGCGGACGTCGATGTCGGACTGCTGACGTTCCCTCCGGGAACCAACTCGGGTGGCCATTCGCATGGGGTGACCGAGATTTTTTACATCTTGGAAGGAACACTGGAGCACGTGGTGAACGGCGAGAGCCACATGCTGAGTGAGGGCATGTTGGGTTATGTTCAGCCGCCAGACGTGGTGAACCATATAGTCGATCCGGACGGACCGCCGGCCAAGGCGCTTGTCATCTGGGCGCCTGGTGGGGAGGCAGCCGAGATCGGCTCGCGCTGGCAGCGTACCCCTTGACGCACGTGTCACTCCCACCATCAGGACAGACGTTGTAAAACGTCCGCAGTCCAGGAGGGGAACAGCCTGAGGAGCAGGGCGACCACAACGATCGCAGAAGCAAAGCTCAACACATAGGTGGTTGTTCGCTGACCGATCAAACGGCATCCTGTCCGGTCGCAACGGCGCCGTTGGCGAAAGTGCAGGATGTGCGCGCCACCTAGTCCACCGACTCCAAGCGGGAGAGTAAGCCAGTCGTACTGCATCATGGTCATCATGAGTCCTGGACCTGCCACTCCGATGGCTATTAGCGCGAGCGGCAGTAAGCAGCAACTAGCAGCGAGTAACCCTGCCACGACACCCGTGGTCGCCGGCAATCGGTCGCTCAACTGACTAGCAATCTGTGTCACAGTTCTCCATGAGGGACGCGTCAAATCCAACGCCGTCGATTGCGGCGATGAGTCGTTCGGGTTTCACGACTCCTGGCTCATACTGGATGTTGGCACGTTTGTCGCTGTAGGACACGTCAGCGTTGACCACCCCAGTTACGTCCAACAAGGCCTGGCGCACCACCAGGGGGCATCCACCTCAGGTCATTCCCTCAACTGTGAGTGCCACGGTCTCCGTGCTGCCAATTTGGGCCAACTCCGCGGAATCGGTTCGTTTGGACGACAGACCCTCGCCGGTACATCCGCCTGATAATAGGCTGACGGAAAATACGAGAAGACCAAACAGTGACCAGCGGACCTGTGTCATTGACGTTCTCCTGTTATGCGGCGATAGTTCCGTCGAGTGGCTCAGTGCCGGTGTTCCCGTTGCAACGCTCGGCGAACTTGTGTCACCGACGGCCAACCCGCTGTACGGTCGCCATCGGTGTAGACACGACATCCGTAGGCGTATCCTCGCAGCTCGGCAGCCACTCCCTCAATATCAATTCCGTCAATCCGAATCGTTGGCGAGCCGATGAACCGCTTCAATTGAACGTCGTCGGCCTCAGCGACCCGTATGGTTTCAATCTCTGCGGATATCTTCTCAAGCTGTAAGGCTTCCTGAAGGTTCTCGCGCGCCTGTTGCCAGGATGGACAGTCATCGAAATAGTACAATTCCACCTTCATGCAGTCCGTATGTTAGCGTTTAGTTGAAGATAGATTCAAGGCGAGACCGGCCGTGAGCATTTCGATGCCGATGCCAGCAAGGATGAGCGTTTTGTCGTTTCGAGATTCAAAAGCTGCCATGCGTCTTCCTGCTAATAGGGTACTCCACGGACTCCGACGCGGAAACGATTCAGAGATGTTCCGACTCACGACTCCCTAGGGCACGCGTTCGGAGTAGTTCACACCCATATAGAGTCGGATAACGTTTCCGCTGTTGTCGAGCTCGAAGCGTGCGAGTTCTCCATGCGGACCACCACCGGTGCCTTCGATCTTGAAAGTGTGTTCCCCGACGGGTCGGAGTGTCGACTTGCCACCCATTGGGTCGTCGCTGCGTGGCGAGATGACCATCAGTTCTTCGTTGAGCACGATGACCTGTCGCTCGCCACCGCGAGAACGATACATGCCAACATACTGCGTCCACGAGGGATCTGCGGCGGCGGGAACTGCGGGTTGTGCCGTGGCGCGTACGATGGCCGGAGCAATCCACTCGAACGCTTTGTTCAGGTAGCGGCCTGGGTTACCGTCACCGCCGTTCGTGAACACCACGACACCTACGTTCTCCGTCGGGCTGAGCTGGGTAGTCGTGCGGTTACCAGGGTAGGAGCCGCCGTGGCCAATGAGGTCACGGTCTTCCCGATGAGAAATAGAGAACCCCCATCCGTTTCCGCCTCGCCAATTTTCTCTGAGCCAGTGCACGCGCTGCATTTCGCGCAGCGTGTTTGCGCGAAGCACCTCGGTGACGTGGGTTGAGCGCAGCCGCATCTGCCAGGAGAGAAACTTCAGCATGTCGTCGACGCTCGACGACAGTCCGGTGGCTGGGTCGAAGGCTCGGGCATCGATGAACGGCATCGTTTCACGCGGTTTATCGAGCCAGCGTCGGCCATAACCGGTGACGAGCCGGGCGCGGTGTGTGTCGCTCGGCACACCCACACTCGACGAGGTCATACCAAGTGGCGCCATGATCTCGGTTTCTACATACTCCTCGTAGGCGCGACCGGAGACCGTTTCGACGATTGCGCCGGCGAGCGACAGGCCCAGGTTCGAGTACTTCCAGACCGTCGAAGCTGGATAGGCGGCTTGTTGCTGTGAGACGGTCTCGCGCAGGTCTTCGCGAGTCGGAAACTCGAATTCCGTCCACGAAGGATGATCAGACTCTCGCGGCAGGCCCGCTGAGTGGGTCAAGAGATTCGAGATCCGGATCGGGTCGGCCTCGGGATAGGGATTCTGCATGTCGAACCACGGCAGATGGTCGGTGATCGGGTCGTCGAGCCGCAACTTCCCGGCTTCCCGCAACTGCA
>DQEK01000150.1:6035-6165 GCA_003533545.1 Acidobacteriota bacterium
CGGAAACTCGAATTCCGTCCACGAGGGATGGTCAGACTCTCGCGGCAGGCCGGCTGAGTGGGTTAAGAGATTCGAGATCCGGATCGGCTCGGCCTCCGGATAGGGGTTCTGCATGTCGAACCACGGCAGA
>DQEK01000247.1:0-4241 GCA_003533545.1 Acidobacteriota bacterium
GGCGGACCGAACGAACGGAAGGACTATCACTACGACGAGAGCGAAGAGTTCTTTTATCAGGTAGAAGGCGACATTGTGGTCAAGATCATGGACAACGACACGCCGGTTGACATCCCGATTCGCGAAGGAGAGGTCTTCCTGTTGCCACCCAGGGTGCCGCATTCGCCTCAGCGCGGGTCCAATACGGTCGGCTTGGTCATTGAGCGAAAGCGGGCCGAGGATGAGAAGGACGGGCTTATTTGGTACTGTGAAAAGTGCCACCACAAACTCTACGAGGAATATTTCTGCCTCGACAACATCGAAACGCAACTGCAAACGGTCTTTCATCACTTTTACGGTTCTACGGAACATCGTACGTGCACGCAGTGCGGCACGGTGATGGCGCAACCGTAGCGTCAATTTCGTCAGGGATGACCACTGTCTAAGACGTGATGCTAAAGGTCGATATCCATACACACATCCTGCCCGAGACCTTGCCCGATTTGAAGGCGCGCTACGGTTACAGCGGATTCGTGCAACTCGAACAGCACGGGCCAGGCTGCGCGCGCCTGTCGATCGACGGTCGGTCGTTTCGGGATGTCGGCAAGAACTGCTGGGATCCTGGGACGCGCTTGACGGAATGTGACGGCCACGGAGTCGATGTGCAAGTGCTCTCGACCGTCCCGGTGATGTTCAGCTACTGGGCCAAACCGCAGGATGCCCATGACTTGTCGCGACTACTGAATGATCACATCGCGGGTGTTGTTGGGGACCATCCCCGACGGTTCGTTGGCCTGGGAACCGTGCCAATGCAGGAGACGGCGCTCGCGGTGCAGGAACTCGAACGGTGCGTGCAGACCCTCGGCTTAGCAGGCATTCAGATCGGCACCCATGTCAATGGTAAGAATCTGGATGATGAAAGAGTGTTCCCGGTCTTTGAGGCAGCCGAGGCGTTGGGAGCAGCGGTCTTCGTGCACCCCTGGGACATGCTCGGGGGGGACCGGATGTCACAGTATTGGTTGTCCTGGCTCGTGGGCATGCCCGCCGAGACCGCGCTGGCGATCTGCTCGATGATATTCGGCGGTGTCTTCGACCGCCTGCCACGGCTGCGCGTAGCGTTCGCTCATGGTGGCGGGGCGTTTCCGGGCACGGTGGGACGCATCGACCATGGGTTCACGGTGCGGCCCGATCTTTGCGCGGTTAACGTCGAGACCAGTCCGCGCGAACAGTTGCGCCGCTTCTACGTCGATGCGCTCGTGCATGATGGCGACGCGCTACGATTCCTAATCGATTTGTTCGGCTCAGACCGCGTGGCGCTCGGGACGGATTATCCGTTCCCGTTGGGTGAACACGCGCCAGGTGCGCTGATTGACTCGCTGCAGTTGGACCCGGCGACGCGCCAGCGACTACTCGGCGCTTCTGCGCTGGAGTGGCTGAATCTTGATCCGGACCAGTTCTTGTGAATCGGCAAATGCCATGGGGGAAAAGCGACGATGAGGTTCGAGCGCGGTCTTGATTTTGCGAGGGCGCAGGACGCGGCGGACCCTCTAGCATCGTTCCGCGATCGCTTTGCTATACCGAAGCGACCTGATGGGACCGACGTCATCTACCTTTGTGGGAACTCCTTGGGCTTGCAGCCGACCGAAGCCGTGTCGCTTGTCCGTGAGGAGTTGGAGGCGTGGGGCGCAATGGCGGTCAGCGCACACTTCGCAGCCGAACGACCGTGGCTCTCCTACGCGGACCGCCTCGCGCCAGCCGCCGCAGCGCTTGTTGGTGCTCACCCGAGCGAGGTGGTCACCATGAATACGCTCACAGTCAATCTGCATTTCATGATGGTGAGTTTCTATCGGCCCACGGCGGACCGGCGCAAGGTTTTGATCGAACAGCCGGCGTTTCCTTCGGATCGGTACGCCGTCGAGTCACAAATTCGTCTTCATGGGTTCGACCCGGCCGACTCGCTGATTGAAGTCGGCCCACGTCCAAACGAATCCGTCATCCGGATGGAAGATCTCGAGACATGCATCTGCGCTGAGGGTTCGACGATTGCCCTCGTCTTGCTGCCAGGAGTGAATTACTACACCGGCCAAGTGTTCGACATGGCGGCGATTACCCGCCTCGGTCAGGCGCAGGGCTGCGTAGTCGGATTTGACCTAGCCCACGCCGTGGGCAATATCTCACTTCGGTTGCATGACTGGAACTCGGATTTCGCCGTGTGGTGTAGCTACAAATATTTGAACGGGGGGCCAGGCGCTGTCGGAGGCTGTTTTGTGCACGACCGCCACCGTGATTGGCTGGACAAGCCGAGACTGGCAGGATGGTGGGGGCATGACCCGGCTTCGCGGTTCCAGATGGGTCCCGACTTCATTCCCATTTCAGGCGCCGGAGGTTGGCAGGTGAGTAATGTGCCAATCCTCTCGCTGGCGCCGGTGTTGGCATCACTGGACATCTTCGAGGAGGCCGGCATGGAGGCCCTCACAGCCAAGTCCGACCGTTTGACGTCGTATCTTGCCTACTTAGTGCGCGAGGAACTTGGTGCCCGGGTCGAGATACTCACCCCGCTGGAGTCCGGACGGCGAGGGTGTCAGCTCTCGCTGCGCGTTCGAGGCACTCGGGCGGACCAGCGTCGGGCGTTCGAGGCTCTTGAAACACACGGCGTCGTTTGTGACTGGCGGGAGCCAGATGTGATCCGCGCAGCACCGGTGCCACTCTACAATCGTTTCGAGGACGTCTGCGAATTTGTAGGCGTGTTACAACGAGCGCTGGTGTTGGATAGCTAGGGGAGGAGGCATGGGTATGAAGTGGAGGTTGTTCGGGGTCGCCTTGGTAACCGGCCTGATCGCGGCAGCATGTTTCCCGAACGGTGAGGAAGTGGGGTCTGGCCAGCAGCCCGCGCCGGTCGAAATCACCACTGACGAATTTGTGCAGCGCGCGGATGCCGTGTGTATGCCCAACGTGCCACCGGTGCCCAATATGGCCAGTTACGGCATGGACATAGTCACCGGTCGATTTCGGCACCCGCTGGCCACGCCGCACCAACACGAGCCACAGCCGTTCGACGGTGAGCTTGAAGATTGGGACACGAACGAGTACATCGACAATATGACGGTCGAGGCTTATTATCCGGACACGGTCGAACCGTTCCACACCTGGCAGAATATCGTCGACTTCGACGGGCAGCGCTACCTGTATCAGTACGTCCGCCGCGATATGAAGATCTTCAACATCACCGACCCAAAGGATGTGAGTGTGGTGCGGGAAAAGGGTCATCCGTGGGGTCCGAATGGACCCGGTAATGAGGTGAATCCTTTCGAGTTAGGCGATATGTTCGGCGCAGCATCCATTCAGTGGAATGACAAGCTCGACACTTACGTCATGGTGCAGGCGTTCGAAGTGCAGCGGTTCGGCGTGATCGACGACAAGCGTACGGACCCCGCCGGCGTCGCCCGCCATCGCAACGCGGATCATTTGAAAGGCTTTAAGGTTTACGCGATGCACGGTCCGATGCCCGAGGAGTGGGAATTGTTGGCAGCGGTAACAACCGATGTAGACCATCCGGAGGCGCCGATTGGGCAACAACAGGGTTCGGGCGTGCGAGACATTCCGACGTATTTCGGCGGCCAGTACATGTTCGTCGCGGCCGCGCCCGATGCGACCTACGCGTTGACCGAATATCCGACGGATCTGTATTCCGCGGGGTACCAGGCTTGGGATATGTCTGATCCCGCACACCCGGCGTTTGTGGGACAGTTCACTGCACCCGGTCAGCGTCTGGGCGATGAAGATGCTTACAAGCAGAATCCCCGCTGCGGGAACCGTACCTCATGGTTTGGAGCACGTATGTCGATTTTTGTGCCGACGCCGGTCGAGGACGGTGGTCGGTACGGTTACGGTGCGATGGGCGGGCTTGGCTTTTACGTATTTGATATTTCCGATCCTACGAATATTGAAGCGGTTGGACACCTTGACTTTCCGCCGAGTGTTGCTGGCACCGAAGGTGACAATATCGATGTGTCACAGGTCGAGCGGACGGGGATCGTGTACTACAGTGGCTACCCGCTCGCGGAGGACTGTTGGGAGCCATACAAGGACGTCTACATGATCGACGTTAGGGACCCGGCCAAGCCTTCGATCCGTGGCACCCTTCCGCGGCCTGTTCCACCCGAGGTCGCTCCATTCACGGATTATTGTCAGCGTCGAGGCAGCTTCGGCCCGAAGCGCTCGGGGTACTACACGCAGCCTGGGACTGGTCGCGAAGGGGTCCT
>DQEK01000247.1:4628-5034 GCA_003533545.1 Acidobacteriota bacterium
TCTGACCCGACCATCGTGGCCTATTTTGTCCCGCGCTTCGACACCGAGCGCGTACCGGACTACGCGCGCGGAAATCTCGCGCACGGTATTTACGTGGAGTACGACCGAAACCTCATCTGGCTCTTCGTGAATCACGGTATCTATGTGCTATCGACGCCTGTGCTCGGCGAACCAAGCTTCGAAGCTCCGGCTCACCCGTGGCCTCCTCGGAAGAGGGCGTCCCGTGAAGAGCCGGTTACGTTGACCAAGATGGCGAACTAGTTGTGCACACGCACTCTCACTGGAGAACACACTTATGACGACATCACCGGTTCGTGGGTTATGGGGGTCCCGGCTGGGATTCATTCTGGCGGCGGCTGGCTCCGCTGTTGGGCTCGGCAATATTTGGGGATTTCCCACGCGGGTA
>DQEK01000408.1:0-1551 GCA_003533545.1 Acidobacteriota bacterium
TCCCTGGATGGGCCCTGGGCTGAACCGAATCCCGAAAGGTATACTGCGAGGCGGACCTCCGATCGGAGGAAACGACGTGGCACAAGAGACAGACGACCCATCAGTGTCAGCACGGATCATCGACACTCGTGGAGACGAACCGCTCACAATGACCTATGTTGCGGTGGTGGTTTCTGAGATCGCCGCACTCGCGGCGCTCTGGCTGTTTTCACGACATTTCTTGGGGTGATTCGGTAGATGCCCCCCACGACTATCCTCTTCTGAGTTGCACCGGGCTATGCATCCCATCGACTGGACCATCGTTGGTGCATATCTCTCCTGGGTGCTCTATGACGGCTTGAGGCGGTCGAAGGATACCCACGCGCTCGAAGGGTATTTCTTGGCGAGCCGGTCGCTGCCATGGTGGGCGGTCGGACTGTCGGTGATGGCAACCCAGATGAGCGCTATCACGCTGGTCGGCACCACGGGGCAGGGCTACTCGGACGGCATGCGGTTCGTCCAGTTTTATTTCGGCCTTCCGGTTGCCATGATCATCCTGTCAGTCACTTTGGTCCCGTTTTTCTATAGGGCGAAGGTCTTTACTGCCTACGAGTATCTGGAGCGACGGTTCGACGCAAAGACTCGAATGCTGGCCGGGTTGCTGTTCCTCGTTTCGCGGGGACTGGCCGTCGGGGTCATCATTTCGGCGCCCGCGGTGGTCCTTTCGATTGTCCTGCAGTGGAATTTGGCCGTGACCGCTGTAGCCATCGGCATTCCTACAACCCTCTACACGATGTTCGGTGGAGTGCAGGCGGTCACCTGGGCCGACGTGAAGCAAATGGTGGTCATTGTTGGAGCCGTTTCAGCTACGGTAGCCGTTCTAATTTTGGGCCTGCCGGAGGGGATTGGGCTGGGGGAAGCGCTTCATGTGGCGGGTTCCACCGGGCGACTGGAGACAATTGATTTCAGTTTCGATTTGGGCGAGACCTACACGTTCTGGTCGGGCCTGTTCGGTGGTTTGGTCCTGATGCTCGGTTATTTCGGCTGTGACCAGAGCCAGGTGCAGCGATATCTGACGGCTCGATCGGTTGATGCTGGTCGACGCGCGCTCCTAATGAGCGCCTTCTGGAAGATTCCGCTGCAGGCGTTGATCCTCCTAACCGGGGTGCTGGTCTTCATCTTTTATCTGTTCCACGAGCCGCCGATGCTGTTTAACGCGACGCATGAGGACCAGATCCGTTCGGGGGGGCAGGGGAGCGAGTATGCCTCGCTTGAGACCGATTTTCACGATGCGTTTGAGCAGCGCCGCGAGGCCGCGGACCGGATGATAGATGCCCGGAGGAACGGGGGAAGCGCCGAGATTGCTGCGACGCGGGGGGAGTTTGTTGCCACCCAGGCTCGTTTCGAGGAGGTCCGGACCAATGCGGTGGGCTTGGTGCAGCAGGTCAGCGGCGACAACACTTACACAGACGTCAACTACGTGTTTCCCACCTTCGTCACGAGCCGACTCCCGGTCGGGCTGGTGGGGCTGCTAATCGCTGCGGTGTTTGCGGCGGCTATGTCGAGCATCGC
>DQEK01000408.1:1936-5085 GCA_003533545.1 Acidobacteriota bacterium
CTTCGCACGGAGGCGAGCGACCGGCATTACCTATTCGTCTCGAAGCTCACGACCGCCTTTTGGGGTGTTTTCGCGACTATTTTCGCGCTGTATGCCGCTAACCTCGGGTCGCTTATCGAAGTGGTCAACCGTGTGGGATCTTACTTCTACGGGTCGCTGCTGGGAGTTTTCGTGCTAGCGATTGGTTTTCGCCGTGCGTCAGCGAACGGGGCTTTTTGGGGACTGCTTGCGGGTATGGTGGCCGTCGGTCTCGTGGAGGTGAATTCCGACATCTCCTACATTTGGTACAACGTGGTCGGAAGTATCACCGTCGTTGCCGTGGGGCTGGCTGTCAGCGTGTTCCAGTCGGCTCAACATGCCGAAAGGCAGTGATTTTAGTCCCCTGTACCAACAGCACGTACGGTGTCAGTGCCGGTCGGCGGCGGCTTTCCCATCGATGCGGTCGCGTGGTATGTTTATATACGACTAGAACGGTCGGCAATGATTCTGGGTATGGCAGCGGCCTTGAATAGGCTGGGTCGCGGTCAATTTGCGTTGCATTTCGGTCGAAAACAACGGGTATCTTGCCTCGTCGGGTCTGGCCAGTAGGGATCGCCGGTCTCGGTGAGGTGTGGGGTTCTCACCGCGGGCTGCCACGCGCGGTCCGACGGCATCGTGCCGTGTCGGTCCCTCGGATACCACACGCAGGAGCACCATGAGCACTGCACCCGAGACGCTCGAAGAGCTTGCGAAACAGGAATACAAGTACGGCTTCGTCACGGACGTCGAAACCGATTCGATTCCGGTCGGACTGAGCGAGGATGTTGTCCGCTTGATCTCGGCGAAGAAGGAAGAACCCGATTGGCTCCTCGAATGGCGTCTCAAGGCCTTTCGCGTGTGGACGACGATGGTTGAGCCGAACTGGCACAATGTCGAATACTCCCCCATCGACTACCAGGCCATCAGTTACTACGCCGCTCCGAAGAAGAAACCAGAGCTTCAGAGCCTGGACGAAGTCGACCCCGAGGTCCGGGCGACGTTCGACAAGCTCGGGATCTCGCTCGATGAGCAGAAACGACTGTCTGGGGTGGCCGTTGACGCCGTCTTTGACAGCGTGTCCGTGGCGACGACGTTCAAGGACACCTTGGCGAATCTCGGCATCATCTTTTGTTCGTTTTCAGAGGCGGTGCGCGAGCATCCCGATCTCGTCAGGCAATACCTCGGTTCGGTCGTGCCACATTCAGACAACTTCTTCGCGGCGCTCAATTCGGCGGTTTTTAGTGACGGGTCGTTCGCCTACATTCCGAAGGGGGTGAAATGCCCGATGGAATTGTCGACCTACTTTCGTATCAATGCCGCGAACACCGGGCAGTTCGAGCGCACGTTGCTCGTGGCCGATGAGGGTGCTGAAGTCAGCTATTTAGAGGGATGTACGGCACCGCAGCGAGACGAGAATCAACTACACGCGGCGGTCGTCGAATTGGTGGCTTTGGACGCGGCCACTATCAAGTACTCGACCGTACAGAACTGGTATCCCGGGGATGAGAACGGCAAGGGCGGCATCTACAATTTCGTGACCAAGCGTGGGAAGGCTCTCGCGAACGCTAAGGTCACGTGGACGCAGGTCGAGACTGGTTCGGCGATCACGTGGAAGTACCCCAGCTGTATCCTCCAGGGCGATAACTCGGTCGGTGAGTTTTACTCCGTTGCGGTCACCAATAATCGGCAGCAGGCGGATACGGGCACAAAGATGGTACATCTCGGCAAAAACACCCGGAGCACCATCATATCGAAGGGGATTTCCGCCGGGAGGGGACAAAACACGTACCGTGGTCTCGTGCGCATCGGAAAAGGCGCGCGCGGCGCTCGCAACTTCTCGCAGTGCGATTCGCTATTGATCGGTGACCGATGCGGGGCACACACCTTCCCGTATCTCGAGGTGAAGAACACGTCGTCACAGGTCGAACACGAGGCGTCGACGTCGAAGATCGGCGAAGACCAGATCTTCTATTGTCGACAGCGTGGGCTTTCGACGGAGGATGCCGTGAACCTCATTGTCAACGGGTTCTGCAAAGAGGTGTTTCGTGAATTGCCGATGGAATTCGCCGTCGAGGCACAGAAATTGCTCGGCGTCAGCCTTGAGGGCAGCGTGGGATAGCACCGAAAAAGAGAATAGCGGAAGAAAAAAAGACGAACATGCTTGAGATTCATAACTTACACGCCGCCGCCGGCGGACGGGCGATTCTGAAGGGAATCAATCTTACGGTGAACCGTGGGGAGGTCCACGCCATTATGGGGCCTAACGGTTCGGGAAAGAGCACACTCGCTGGCGTGCTGGCCGGCCGCGGTGAACTTGAAGTAACGGACGGCGGCGTGACATTCCAGGGGCAGGACCTGCTGGACCTCGAGCCCGAGGAGAGGGCTCGCGCAGGCGTGTTCCTTGCGTTCCAGTACCCCGTTGAGATCCCCGGAGTGAATAATGCGTACTTGCTAAAGGCCGGGTTGAACGAGGGGCGCAAGGCTCGCGGTGAGACCGAGCTTGACGCCATGGACTTCATGGCGCTCATCCGCGATCGCATGAAGCTGCTCGAAATGGATGACGCCTTGTTGAATCGGCCGGTCAACGAAGGGTTCTCGGGGGGCGAGAAGAAGCGTAACGAAATTTTCCAGATGGCTGTGCTCGAACCCGCGCTGGCGATTCTTGACGAAACCGATTCTGGACTGGACATTGACGCATTGAAAACTGTGGCCGCTGGGGTAAACGCGTTGCGTAATTCCGAACGGTCGATGGTTGTAATCACTCATTATCAGCGTCTCTTGAACTACATCGTGCCCGACTCCGTGCACGTGCTCTCGGGGGGTCGCATCGTGAAGTCGGGCGGCAAAGAACTGGCTCTCGAACTCGAAAAAAAGGGCTACGGTTGGATTGAAACCGAGTCGGCACCGGCTACCGCCTAAGCGACGATTCAGATGACCCAGATTGCTACCCCTGCCGACGGCTATGCCACGCAGTTTGCGGCGTTCGCACAGGCGACCGCTTTGCCTGAGCCGTTCGCATCCCTGCGTGACGATGCATTCGGATGTTTTGACCGTCTTGGGTTTCCAACTACCCGTCTTGAGGAGTGGCGTTATACCAACGTGGCTCCGATCGCTGACACCGCGTTCGTCCC
>DQEK01000408.1:5486-21951 GCA_003533545.1 Acidobacteriota bacterium
CTGGTGTTCGTGAACGGGGCATTCGTCCCAGAGCTGTCGACCACCGCAGAAGTGACGACCGGAGTCCGGGTCCGAAGCTTGGGGAAGGTGCTTGCTGCAGCCCCGGACGCGGTCGCGCCGCACTTGGGGCGCCTTGCCAGCATCGAGAGTCAGGCGTTCACCGCGCTCAATACTGCGTTTCTCCGTGACGGCGCGGTTATCGAGGTGCCTCCTGGGGTTGTGGTCGATGAGCCGATTCACCTCCTCTTCATAACCGTCGGCGCCGGCGGTCCGGTCCTGAGTCAGCCCCGCGTCCTAGTCCTAGCTGGCGAGCGCAGCCAGGTCCGCGTTGTCGAGACCCATGCCGGCGATGGTGACGCCTCGTATCTGAGCAACACGGTGACCGAAGTGGTGGTCAACGACAACGCCGTTGTCGATCACTACACCGTGGTCCGTGAGGCAGACTCCGCGTTTCGGGTGGGTAGCCTGCACAGCACCCTCGGCCGCGGGAGTAGTTTTTTCGCGCACTCCATCACGCTCAGTGGCGCTATTGTGCGCAACGAGGTCAGCGTGGTTTTGGGTGGAGAGGGAGCAGAGTGCACGTTGAATGGCCTGTATCTAGCGAACGAGCGTCAGCTCGTCGACAATCAGACGACCATCGACCATGCCCAGCCCCAGTGCGGCAGCCACGAGCTCTACAAGGGAATTCTGGACGGTCAGAGTCGGGCCGTTTTTAACGGAAAGATCATCGTACGACTCGACGCGCAGAAGACTGACGCGAAACAATCGAACAAGGCGTTGTTGCTTTCTGAGGACGCCCAGGTCACAACCAAGCCACAGCTAGAGATATTCGCTGACGACGTAAAGTGCACCCATGGCGCGACGGTGGGCCAGCTGGACGAGGAGGCGTTGTTCTATTTGAGGACCCGCGCACTGTCCGAGGCGCAGTCGAGGCAGCTGCTGATCCATGCTTTTGCTGCGGGCCTGCTGGCCCACATCAAAGTCGATGCAATCCGGAATCAACTTGACGAGCTGCTGCTGGATCGGTTGCCCGTGATGAGCGTCGGCTCGTAATTTCTCGACAACAACAGTGTTCGACACCCGGCGTAGCACCGGTGAGAATAGTTTAAAGGGGTCGGATGACGAGCAGGGCTGAGAACGATTTCGGACCGGACGGCGAGGTGTTCGACGTTGAGCGGATCCGCGCCCTGTTTCCGATCCTCGCGCAGCGGCCTGGCGGCCAGCCACTCGTCTACCTCGACAACGCCGCGACCACGCAGAAGCCTTTGCCGGTGCTCAACACTTTGTCGCGCTACTACGCGAACGAGAACGCGAACATCCACCGAGGTGTCTACGGTTTGAGCCAGCGGGCGACGGATGCCTACGAAGGCGCGCGCGCCAAAATGGCGCGTTTTCTCAACGCAGCCGAACCGGCTGAGGTCGTCTTCACACGGAACGCTACGGAGGGGATCAACCTCGTGGCGCAGACCTTCGGCCGGCAACGGGTCACGGCGGATGATGAGGTCGTCATCTCGGCGATGGAGCATCACTCAAATATCGTGCCGTGGCAGTTGCTGTGTGAAGAAAAGGGCGCTCAGCTTCGCGTAGTGCCGATCTCCGACAGCGGTGAGCTAATGCTCGACGAACTGGCCTCCATGCTTGGGCCTCGGACGAAGCTCGTCTCAATCGTACACATGTCGAACTCTCTTGGCACAATCAACCCGGTCCGACGGGTGGTCGAGCTGGCCCACGCCCAAGGTGTGCCGGTGCTGCTGGATGGCTCGCAGGCCGCCTATCACATGCCGGTCGATGTGCAGGCGCTCGAGTGCGATTTCTACGTGGTGACCGGGCACAAGTTGTACGGTCCGACTGGCATCGGAGCGTTGTATGGTCGCCGGTCATGGCTTGAGGCCATGCCTCCCTATCAGGGCGGCGGTGACATGATTAGCTCGGTGACCTTCGAACGCACCACCTACAACGAAGTGCCGCACAAATTTGAGGCAGGCACGCCGCATATTGCTGGTGTGGTCGGTCTCGGTGCGGCGGTTGATTTCATCGAGAGCGTCGGGTTTTCTGCAATCGTTGAACACGAACGCCAGCTGCTCGCATACGCGACTACGGCCCTGGAAGCCGTGCCTGGGCTGCGTCTGATTGGCACCGCACCAGAGAAGGCCAGCATCCTGTCCTTCGTTCTCGATGGCGTGCACGCGCACGATGTTG
Source organism: Acidobacteriota bacterium (assembly GCA_003533545.1). GTDB lineage: Bacteria > Acidobacteriota > Vicinamibacteria > Vicinamibacterales > UBA8438 > DQEK01. Next base: position 7,686 of record DQEK01000408.1, read on the forward strand.
GTACCGTCGTGGATACACAGGGTGTCGCGATTCGCACCGGGCATCACTGCACGCAGCCGGTGATGGAGCGATTTAGCGTGCCGGCTACCGCCCGTGCATCGCTTGCGATGTACAACACGACGACCGAGATCGACCAGCTCGTGACCGCGCTGGCGACCGTCCGTGAAGTTTTTGGTTAGGAAACGGGATGTCGGATCTACGAGACCTGTATCAGGAGGTTATCCTCGATCACAATCGAAACCCGCGGAACTTCGGGCCGCTTGAGGATGCTGGTCTCCGCGCGGACGGGCACAATCCGCTATGTGGCGACAAGTTATCGATTGCGGTGAACGTCGTCGATGGCGTGGTGACCGACCTGCGCTTCGAGGGGTCGGGCTGTGCAATCTCCAAAGCCTCCGCGTCGTTGATGACCGAAAGCATCAAGGGGAGGACACTCGACGAGGCGCGAAAGCTGTTCGACCGGTTTCACCAGCTGGTGACGGATCGATCGGCGCCTCCGGATGAAGAACTCGGGAAACTAGCGGTGTTCGCCGGCGTTCGGGACTATCCGGCCAGGGTTAAGTGTGCGATCCTGGCGTGGCACACCCTGCGTGCGGCGGTCGATGACAACCAGGATGTTGTATCAACGGAGTAACTTGTGGGGATTTTCAATCTGAGCACGCTACCTGATTCGCCGGACGAGACTGATGCCCCAGCGGTGGACAGCACGGCGTCTGAGATGGTGCCCCCCCGTGTGGAATCGCCGCGCCCGGTCCTGCCGGTAGAGCCCCCGGCGCCGCCTTCAACGACCACTCACGAGCCTATTGTGACGGACCCGCTAAAGACGCTCGAGCTCAAGCCGAAGCTCATCGAGGCGCTGTCAACGGTTTACGACCCCGAAATCCCCGTTAACATTTATGAAATGGGACTCATCTATGACATTGATGTTGACGCCGAGGGGTTGGTCGGTGTCCGCATGACCCTCACCTCGCCTGGGTGTCCGGCCGCGCAATCGTTGCCGGTGGAGGTCAAGGCCAAAGCCAAGGCAGTGCCCGGGGTTAGTGACGCATGGGTCGACGTCGTGTGGGATCCTCAGTGGGACATGGATAAGATGTCTGACGCCGCCAAGCTACAGCTCGGCCTCCTCTGAGTCTGCTGTCGACTCGCGGTAACCGGCACCTATCATTTGCCGCACTCGGGCCTGGGGTTGCGGGGCTCCGACCGACAACCCTAATAGTTTCTCTGTAGACGCGGGCGGCTGGGTTTTCTGGTCCCGCTCACAGCCGCTGGTTGCGCGGGGTGCGGGTTTGCGGGAGAATGCCACTTAGCCTTTCTCGTTTGACTTTGTTTCAGCGTGTGTGACGTGGCCGCCTGAAGCGTTTTTGTCGTCGCGTCGCTCTCGAGACCTGGTTTTCGTGAGACGACCGGACTGCCTCGTCCTTAGTGCGATCTTGGGCGTCCGGTTGAAAGGAGTGTGGGTCGTGAGGAGATGGCAGCTCTGTCTGATTGTGTCGTCGGTGCTGTTTGTCGGCTGCGGGGGTGCGGCAACCCCCGAACTGCAGCTGATCGAAGACGCGGCTGAGGCAATGGGCAGCCTGCGTGCGGTACGGGAAACGACGTCGTTGGCCCTCGAAGGTGATGGGCAAGTCTACCGGCTCGGCCAGAACGAACGTCCACAAGCCGAATTGCCGTACTACGAGATCACAAACTACAGCCTTCAACTCGATTACGAGAACACGCGGTGGCGCTTGAGCCAGGATCGAACGTCGACCTACTTGACCGGTAGTCCCCTGCTCGGGGCGCGGCAGTCCTACGGACTGGACGGAGAGGTTGCCTATGACCAGCGCGGAGAACAAATGGTCCGTGCGTCGGACCAGGTTGCTACCGATCGTTGGGCCGAGATGTATCACAACCCGATCGGTATCGTTCTGCTGGCGCTCGACGAAACTTCAACGGTCAGCAACTTGCGGGATGAAGGAGGACGGCAGGCTGTCGACATCGTTGCGGGTAACGGGACTTCATTCACTTTGGCGGTGGATGGTGCCACGGGGCTACCGCACAGCGTGACGTCGTCGGCCGCGCACCCTAACCTTGGCGACGTGTCGGTTGAAACGGTATTCACCGGGTACGAGGAAGCAGGCGGCCTCGGGGGATTTCAGGCGCGTCTTACTTTGCCGCGGGCCTACACGACGAGCGTGGACCGATACACCGTTTCCGAGTACCTAACGACAACGAACACTAACGCCACGCTCGATGATCTTGCGGCGCCAGCGGAGGTTCAGGGCTCTACGCCGATGGAATCCGTGACGGTTGAAGTCGAGGAGGTGGCCGAAGGACTTTGGTTGCTTGGCGGTCAGTCACATCACAGTGCGGTGGTCGAATTTGATGAGTTTCTCGTCCTAATCGAGGCCCCACAAAGTGAGGCACGCACCTTGGCCGTGATTGCGCGCGCTAGAGAATTCCAGCCAGACAAGCCGCTGCGCTACGTGGTCAACACACACCACCACTTCGATCACTCAGCAGGCATCCGCGCGGCCGTGTCTGAGCGTCTGACCGTAATCACACATAGGGTCAACCGGTCGTTCTTTGAGGACATAGTGTCGAGGACCCACTCGATTGTGCCGGATGCACTCTCGCGGAGTCCCCAGCCGCTAACTATCGAGACGGTCGCCAGCGCCGAGCCCTACGAGTTGACCGATGGGAGTCGGGTATTGCAGTTGTTCCATGTTGTCGACGATCCACACGCCGCGGGGATGATCATGGCCTATCTACCGCGTGAGCGGGTCTTGATTGAGGTGGACGCGTTCTCCCCTACGTCGCAGGAGTTCCCCTTCGCCGAGGCCCTGCTGCAGAACATCGTAGATCGTGGTCTCCGAGTTGACACCATCATGCCGCTCCATGGGGGTTTATCCACGCTCGAAGACCTCGAAGCTGCGGTTGGATAAGCCGAGGACGCGTTCTCGGACGCGACGAGCGTGCGAGGCGTCCGGTTCCGGCGGCCCGTTTCTTAGCAACGGGCCCTTCCCATACCCGTGAAGATGCCTATTCCGGAACGTGTGCGTGTGCACGCCCCAGCCACGCTGTCGAATCTTGGTCCCGGATTCGACGTGCTCGGGTTGGCCCTCAATGAGCCCGGGGACTATGTCGAAGCGGAGTGGTCGGATTCGCCCGGTGTCGAGATCATGGAGGTCCGGGGTGACGATGGGCAATTGAACTGCGACCCGACCCGTAACGTCGTCGGGATTGCCGCCACGGCGATGCTTGCGGCTCACGATGCGGACGAAACGACCTCCCGCCCGCCGGGGGTCCGCCTCTGGCTTGAGAAGCAGATGCCGCTGGCCAGCGGGCTGGGGAGCTCGGCGGCGAGCAGTGTCGGCGGGGCGCTCGCTGTCAACGAGCTTCTCGGTGGCGCGCTTGACCGCGACCAGCTGATTGTCTCTGCGCTTGAAGGAGAGCAAGCGGTATCCGGTGGCATACACGCCGACAACGTGGTGCCGTGTGTGACGGGCGGCATCGTCCTGATTCGCAGCTACTCGCCAATGGAGTTGCTTTCGTTGCCAGTGCCTGACGCCCTCCGGGTTGCCGTCGTCCACCCCCACACGTCTGTCGTGACAGCCGAGGCGAGGCGGATCGTGGCCGAGCGTCGGTTTCGGATCACCGAGGCCGTGGCCAATCTCGGCCAACTCGGCGCGCTCGTCACGGCGCTGCACCGAGGCGACCTTGAACTCTTCGGTCGTGCGATTAGTGATGCGTTGGTTGAACCACTCCGAGCTCCACTCGTGCCGGGATTCGTAGAAACGAAACAGGCCGCACTCGATGCTGGGGCCCTCGGCTGCTCTCTGTCCGGTTCCGGGCCGTCCGTGTTTGCGTTCGCTGCTACAGATGATCACGCCGCGGACCTGGCCGGCCGTATGGCCGACCGGTTCAGCGAGGTGGCCGGCCTCGACAGCGATACGTATTCGGGAAAGGTCAACGCACGAGGGGCCCGCAAAGTGGAAGAGGACGAGTAGCCAGACGTTCGTTCTTTGGGTTTAGGCCATCAACTTCTCAATTGCCAACTTTAGTCGCCTGAGCCAAGGCGCATCGTATAATCTCGTGCCATCGGTGGGGTGTATAAGTGGGTCGTAAACCACGAAAGAAGAATCGTGCGGGTCGTGGGCCGGTGGATGCGCGAAGAACCACCCGGCGTTTGTTCCCGGGCTGGATCGCCGCGCTGTTGCTGATGGCTGTAGTTGGTGGCGCATGGGTGATGCGCCCCGCCCCCGCGTCGCAGGCCTCCCCGGTATCGGCGCCGTCGGCGGAGACATCTCCGGTTCTGGGAGCGGGGGAGCCGGCCCCGTCGGGGCAGCCCGTGCGCCGACTTCGGGTCGACGTGGTTCGCGAGCTGTCACACGAGCGAGACGCCTATATTCAGGGCCTTGTCTGGTGGAACAACCAGCTGTTTGAAAGTACGGGACGGGAAGGGGAGTCTACCTTACGTCGGCTCGACCCGGCGACGGGTAGTGTTCTGCAGAGGGTGGACATTCCGGACCAGTACTTCGGGGAGGGCCTGGCTCTGGTCGACCAGCGTCTCATCATGCTGACTTGGAGGGCGCAACGCGCTTTCGTCTACGACCGAGACACGTTTGCGTTGCAGGACACCTTCCGATACCAAGGCGAAGGGTGGGGCCTTTGTTTTGACGGCGACCGGCTGATCATGAGCGATGGGACCGACCGACTGGAGTTCCGTGACCCCGTGACCTTTGCGCCGCTCGGCGAGCAGTCGGTACGGATGGAGGGCCGCCCCGTGTACGAACTCAACGAACTTGAGTGCGTGGGCGGTGAGGTCTACGCGAACGTTTGGGAAGAGGACTACATCGTTCGGATCGATCCAGCGACCGGCCAGGTGACAGAACACATCGATGTGACCGGACTTCTGCAGGGACCCGATCTAATCGGATCCGAGGTGCTCAACGGAATTGCCTTTGACCCGGAGGCAGAGACTTTCTACATCACTGGCAAGTGGTGGCCGAAGATGTTTGAGGTCCGGTTTGTCGAGTAGCCGAGTGCCGACAGCTTGGAAGAAGCAAACTGACAATTTGTCGACCGACTGTGTCGAATGGCGGGTTTGTCTACTCTGGAGGCTAAGGATGCGACGGTTGGTCACGACAGTAGGCTTTGCCTGTGTGCTTGCCGCGTCAACACTGGGCGCCGCTCAGCCTCAGCTGACATTTGCTTGGCCGGAGATTGCCTCCCGGCTCGTGACGCAGCTCGCGCTCAAACCGGGCGAGCGGGTGCTGTTGGTCGCCGCACCCGGCCTGTTCGATGAGCTTATTCCCCATCTTCGCTACGAGGTCATGCAGGCGGGGGGTATCGACCTCGGCGTTGTCGACGTCCTGAAGGAACCGTTTCCAGAGTTGTGGGATGCCGGAGTGCTGAACGAAGGTGCCGACCTATCACGGGCAGCCTACCGGTCAATGCTCGCTGACGTCGATGCGGCGATTATGTTACCGGGCGCGACGCCAGAACATCCAGTCTACGCGGCGGTACAGGACTTACTGCGGGACTCCCGAGGACGGACTGTCCACTTCCACTGGGTCGAGAACGGGAGTGCGTTTCCGCTGCCGGGGCAGCCACTGCCGCCGAGACATGTCCTGGACGCCACCTACCAACGGGCGTTACTGGAAACTGACTATCCGGCGTTGATGGCGATCCAGCGTCGTTTTGAATCGGCAATGCGGGGACAGCGGGTCCGTGTGACCACGCCGCTAGGAACAGACTTGGGTTTTCGCATCGGAGACCGGCCGGTTAATCTTCAAGACGGTGACGCATCCGCGGCACGGGCCGCTCGCGGCAAGATTTTGATCGACCGCGAGATCGAGTTGCCCGCAGGCGCGGTACGGGTCGCACCTCTTGAGGACACTGTCGATGGAACGATCGTGTTTCCACCTTCACAGTGGGACGGGCGCCCGGTCGACAGGCTGACACTCCGTTTTGAACGCGGGCGCGTGATCGAGATAGCAGCGGGCAGCGGTCGGGCGGCGGTGGCCGCGGAGTTAGCGAGCGTTCCTGAGGAAGCGCGTGCGTTCCGCGAGTTCGCGCTGGGGTTTAGTAGGCTCCTAGCAGTACCCGATCGAACGCCATGGATTCCCTACTACGGGTACGGTGCCGGGGTTGTGAGGTTGTCACTGGGCGATAACTCCGAGTTGGGCGGCGACATCGGAGGGGGCTATGTACGGTGGAATTTTTTCACCGACGCCACGGTGACTGTAGGTAACGAGGTCTGGGTACGGGAGGGGCGACTCGTACCCCCCGCGCCGTGAGGCGGGCCCTATTTTCGCCGCCGCAGTGGGATGGATTTAGATGACTAGGGAAACAGCTCACCGAATCTCCGTTGGCCATGGAAAAAATCCGGCGTCGCAAGGCGACCGACGGTTTGGAGTCGATCGAATGCCGCTGGGTGGCTTCCACGGATGTCCAGTTACCCTGACGCTCTTGCTATGCGCGCTGGTGGCGGTTCCCGCCGACGCGCAACGAGCGAATCGAAACCACTGGCCAACGGAGGCCGCGATCGGTCGTGATGAAGGACCGGTCGCCGACCAGGCGCTTCGAGACGCCCCGTCCAATCCCGCCGAATGGCTGCACTATGGCGGAAACTACCAGAGTTGGCGACACAGCCCAATTGAACGACTGACCCCGGAATCGGTAACAGACCTGAAGCTCGCGTGGATGGCGCAAACCGGGGTGCCTGGACAGCTCGAAGCTTCACCGGTCGTCTACGACGGCATTTTGTACCTCACCTCCGCTCGCAACCGCCTGCTGGCGCTGGATGCGAAGACCGGGGAGCTTTACTGGCGATATGACCACCCGTTACCCGACAACCTACGTCTCTGCTGTGGCCCTGCGAACCGCGGCGTCGCTATTGCTGACGACGTGGTACTAATGGCCACCCTCGACGCCAAGTTAGTCGCGCTTGGACGTAAGACGGGTGTGGTTGCGTGGGAAACGACCATTGACGACTACGCCGTTGGGTTCAGTGCAACCTCCGCGCCGCTGGTGATCGGGGACATTGCGGTGATCGGTGTCGGCGGCGGCGAGTACGGCGTGCGGGGCTATTTTGATGGCTATGACGTGACCAGCGGGGAACGACGCTGGCGCCACTACACGATTCCAGCGGTCGGTGAACCCGGGGCTGAGACATGGGCTAGCGAGTCCTTTCTGCATGGAGGAGGTGCGACTTGGTCGACGGGGAGCTACGATCCCGACACCGACACGCTGTTCTGGACCACGGGGAATCCGAGTCCTGACTGGAACGGAGACGACCGGCTTGGAGACAACCTGTACAGTGACTCGGTTCTGGCCGTCGATCCCTCAACAGGGGACCGGAAATGGCACTTCCAGTTCACCCCGCACGACGTTTGGGACTACGACGGCAACTCGGAAATTTGGTTGGTCGACCTTGAGATCGACGGACGACGGGTGCCGACGCTAGCGCAAGCGAATCGCAACGGGTACTTGTATGTGATTGATCGGCGGAACGGGGAGTTTCTACGAGCAACGCAATACGCCGATCAGGTTAACTGGGGAACAGTGGGCCCGGACGGTCGAGCAACGGTCAACCCGGACATGATGCCGGCCGAGAACCCGGAGGTTCGGGTGTGCCCCGGGCTCGCCGGCGGTAACAACGCCGCATATGCCGGTGCCTTTAACCCTGACTTGGGCCTGGCGTTCGTGCCCGTCATTGAAAGTTGCATGCTCTTTCGCAAGGCGCCCGCCGTCCTGAGGCCTGGCATACCGTTTTTCGGTGGTTCCCCGATTCCGGTTGACGCGAACAACGGTACCGCCTACGGACACCTCAGCGCGGTGGACTTGGCGACCGGTGACATCCGGTGGCAGTACCGTGACCCCTTTCCGATGATGGCGGGTGTGCTGAGCACCGCGGGCGGTCTAGTTGTCACCGGTAACGCGGCGGGTGAGATTCTCGGGTTCGACGGTCGGACGGGTGAAGAGGTCTGGCGGGTGCAGACCGGTTCTGGTATCCGGAGTCATCCGATTGCCTACGAATTGGACGGAACGGTGTATTTGGCCGTCGGCTCCGGCGGCGGCGGTGTCGTCCAGCAGGTGAGCGGCAATCCGCCATCGGTTCCGCTGGGGAGTTCTCTGCTCGTATTTGCGCTCGAGGGGTGATGAAGAGACTGGTAGTCCCGGGCGTTCTCGTCGTGTTGCTGTTTCCTCTGGGTGTGTACCTGCAGGCGGGGCAGGAGCCAGAGAATCCGTTTACAGGCGACGCAGCGGCAATTGAAGAAGGTCGGGGGCTACTGAATGCGGCGTGCGGAGGTTATTGCCACGCCACCACCCAAGGGGGGGCGACCGACGCGCCTGATCTCTTCGATTGTGAATGGTGGCATGGTGATAGCGACGGCGATTTGTTTACCGTCATCCGGGATGGGGTGCCGGACACCCGAATGCAGGGGTTTGGCGGTATGTTTCCCGACGACGACATCTGGCGCCTCATCGCCGTCATTCGGGCAGACTCGCGGTGTGTTGATTCAGGGACGGAAGACCTGTCTCGGCGAGAGTAGAAAGGGATCGGGACTACCCCGTGGTTCGCGTTCTGGCTTGTGCTATGCTGCGCCGACGGCCAAGGGCAGACGTCCTTCTGCGGAACGCCCCTGGCTGATTTGGGCTCGCTGCTGAGAGCGCCGCTGGGGCGTACCGACACAACTGGCCCCCCTGCAAGGGCCGTATCCCCTGGAGCAGTTGCTTGCGGCCACGTTTCTTTGTGCGTGTGGGGGTGATCGTCACGACGATCGCTGGTGTCAGCCTGGGAGGGCTCTGGGCGGCGGAGCGGATTGCACGGGCCTCGATTGCGGGACCTGGGGTAGCGAATCTGGCGGCACAGGCCCAACCGATCTTCCGGCGAGCAGACGTTAGACCCTCAATCAAGAACCCTAGTGCTAACGCCCGTGAGTTCTTCTTCACGCGCGCCATCTACAACGGTGGTCGTCGCTGGGGCTCGTGGGCAACTGATTTTCCCAAGGCGGACCGTCAGTTCCTCACCATCCTTGACCGGCTGGTCGATATGGACGCCTACGAGCTGGAGAACGCCGTGCAGCTCGATGACCCCAACATTCGTCGATTCCCGTTCCTCTATGCACTTGAGGTCGGGAATATGTACATGACTGAGTCAGAAGTGAAGGGACTGCGCGAGTATCTGCTCGCTGGCGGATTCTTGATGATCGACGATTTCTGGGGGCAATGGGAGTGGGACAACTTCGAGGCCGAAATCAAACGCGTCCTGCCAGAGTATCCGATCATCGAGGTGCCGCTGGACCACCCGATCTTCAATACCGTCTACAACATTGAGGAGATCGTCCAGGTCCCGAACATTGGCAATGCGCAGCGGGGAGGTCCGACCTGGGAGCGAGACGGTAGAGTTCCGTACGTACGGGGGGTTTTTGATGAGAACGGCCGGTTGATGGTCATCATCAACTGGAACACCGACATTGGTGATGCGTGGGAATGGGCGGAGAACCCGTACTACCCCCTCCGATACTCGACTTATGCCATAGAGATCACGGTTAACATCATCGTGTATGCAATGAGTCATTAGAGGAGTGCCCCAGGGGGCAAGGCGTGGCAGATATAGACCGGGAGGGGTTGCTGAGAATTTGTTCACCGTTTCGTCCGACGGTGGTGTGAGGCTGCAAGCGTTAGATTGGATTTCAGATTCGGGCCGAGGCAACGGCCAGCTGCATGGGCTAGCGTTGCCGGACGGCCCGGTCGCGTCTCTAGACGATGTTTGAATCGCTGTTTGAGTTCTTCTTCAAGTACCGGCCGATCGCGTTCGACGAGGGCGCCATCGCCTTCCGCCCAACGCTGGCGACCTACTTGGCTGCCCTGGCGGTGGTGGCGGTGGGCGTGGTGACCTATCGCACCTACCGGGAGGTCCGGGCCAACAGCCGACCGGTTGACCGATTGGTTCTGACTGGCATCCGCCTCACGATCCTAGCGCTCTTGGTGCTCTGTTTGTTCCGGCCTGTGCTGGTGTTGTCGCAGGTCGTCGCGCAGCAGAATTTCCTGGGGGTGGTGATCGACGACTCACGTAGCATGGAGATTGCCGACCGTGACGGCGAGACCCGCGCGGACTTCGTGACTCAGCAGTTCGGCGGAGAGGAATCCCCACTACTAACGGCTTTGGCCGATCGGTTTGCGTTACGGCTGTTTGGCTTTTCTTCGTCCACCGATCGAATCGAGTCGGTCGATGAACTGGTCTTCGACGGAACGCAGACCCACCTTGGGCAGGCGCTGGCCCGTGCACACCAGGAATTGGACGGTGTTCCGTTGTCTGGACTGGTCGTCATCAGTGACGGTGCCGACAACGCCGAAGAACCACTCGCTGACGCGTTGTTACCGCTCGAAGCCGCCGGTGTTCCTGTCTTCACGGTCGGTCTGGGCCGAGAGGAGTACTCCCGAGACATTCAACTCAGTCGGGTAGATACCCCGCGTTCGGTACTGAAGGGTGCAGCGCTGGTGGTCGATGTTGTGGTGACCCAGAACGGTTACCGAGGCGAAACGGTCAGTCTGCAGGTCGAAGATGAGGGACGGATTGTTGCCGATCAAGACGTGACGTTACCGGACGACGGTGAACCTACCACGGTTCGGGTTCGGTTCACCGCGGCCGATGCGGGGCCGCGCCTCTTCAGCTTCCGAGTGACGCCACGACCCGATGAGATGGTCACTCAGAACAACGAGCGGAACGTGCTGATTCTCGTTGAGGATACACGCGAAAAAATCCTCTACTTTGAAGGAGAACCTCGCTGGGAACTCAAGTTCGTCGGTCGGGCGGTCGCAGACGATCAAAACCTGCAGCTCGCGATGTTGCAGCGGACAGCCGAGAACAAATTCATGCGGATTGGGGTCGAGGATGCGGAGGATTTGGTCGGCGGCTTTCCTCGCACTCGGGAAGAGTTGTTCCAGTATCGCGCGATTATCTTGGGTAGCATTGAAGCGAACTTTTTCACACCCGATCAGCTGCGGATGATTGCCGACTTTGTCAGTGAGCGTGGAGGCAGTCTTCTGATGCTGGGGGGGCAGCGCGCGTATGCCGAGGGGGGGTATGCCGGCACGCCGGTTGCCGACGTGCTCCCAGTGGTGCTCGGTGAACCTACTGGTGAGGACGACGCGGGCTTCTTCCTCGAGACCGATGTTCGGCCGACTCGAGCCGGGGCGACCCATCCGGCCACCCAGATTGCCGATACGGAGGAGGCTTCGGGGGCACGATGGCTCGAGTTACCGCCGATCACCCTGGTGAACGAGATCCGCGACGTCAAGCCGGGCGCTACCACGCTCCTGACGAGCGGCGACGAATCGCTGATCGTGCTTGCGTTCCAGCGGTATGGGGCTGGCAAGGCGCTCGCATTTCCTGTGCAGGACTCTTGGATCTGGCAAATGCATGCGGATATCCCTGTCGACGACCAGACCCACGAGACACTTTGGCGGCGACTGTTGCGCTGGCTCGTTGACGGCGTCCCCGATCAAGTCGTGGCCGATCTCCCCAAGGACCGTGTGGAGCTCGACGAATCGTTGGCGCTGCGAGCTGAGGTCGACGATGCCAATTACGAGGAAATTAATAACAGCCAGGTGTCGGCTTGGATCACCGACCCGGACGAAGAGCTTATCGAAGTGCCGATGGACTGGACCGCCGACCGGGACGGCGAATACGTCGCCAGCTTTGCACCGCGCAAGGAGGGACTCTATGAGGTACGGATGGAGGCGACCAGCGATGGCGACCTGCTCGGGAGTGACACCGCGTATATTCGTGTTGCCCCAAGCGATTCCGAATACTACGACTCAACCCTCCGCACGCCGCTGCTGGAACGCGTAGCTGAAGAAACCGGTGGTCGGTTCTATACCACTGATACGGTGGACTCGCTCGTCGATGACATCCAGACGGTCGGTGGTGGCGTCACGGTGATCGAGGAGCGGGACCTCTGGGACATGCCAATCTTCCTCCTCTTATTCCTACTACTGATGCTCGGGGAGTGGGGCTATCGGCGGTCGCGAGGGCTGGCATGATGAGCCCACGGCGTGTTGCCTCGACCCTAGCGGTGGTGGCACTGTTCGTTGCCCCGGTGCGGGCCCAGCAGACGCATATTCTGGTGCTGACGGGTCTTAGCGGTGACCCCGCATACGCCGAGCAGTTTCACACGTGGGCTACGACTCTCATTGACGCCGCAACCGAACGCTACGAACTACCGGCGGAGCAGGTTACCTACCTCGGAGAAAAGACCACGATCGACCCGGAGCGGGTCGACGGCCGCTCCACTCGAGAGAACGTGGAGCAGGCGTTTCGAGACATCGCCGATCAAGCGCAGCCGAGTGATCATGTGCTGGTGCTGCTCATTGGTCATGGAAGCTACAACAGCGGTGAATCTCGATTCAATCTTCCCGGGCGCGACCTGACCGCCAAGGACTACGCACTACTGCTCGATTTGTTGTCGGCGCAGCAGGTGACGTTCGTTAACGCGGCGACTTCCAGCGGTGGTTTTATCGAGGCGCTATCGGGCGAGGGTCGCACGGTGGTGACGGCGACTCGCAGCGGCGGGCAGTGGAATGAGACGGTGTTCGGTGGCTACTTCGTCGCGGCGTTTTCGGACGCGGAGGACGAGTCCGATCAGAACAAAGACGGCCGTGTGTCGATGCTTGAGGCGTTCGAGTATGCGACGGCCCAAGTGGCCCGAGTTTACGAGTCTGACGGGCGGTTGCAGACTGAGCATGCGCTGCTCGATGACAACGGCGACGGAGAAGGGGCCCGCGAGCCAGACCCGTTGACCACGGACGGCGCGATGGCACGAACGCTGTTCATCACGGCCGGCGAGGGCGCGGGACTTGCCCAGCTGCCCGATGACCCTGCACTCCGTGCGCTCTACTTGGAACGGCTTGAGCTTCAGGAGCAGATCGAGGCGCTGCAATTGACGCGGGGCGGACTCGACGACGCGTTGTATCAAGCAGAGATGGAAAAATTGCTCGTGGCGATGGCATTGAAAAGCCGCGAGATTCGCGCTCTCGAAGGGGACGAAGTGGGCCCTCCTAATGATTAGGCGGGTGACCGGTGTCAAGCAGTTCGGCGCGGCGCTACTGTTGGCGTTCTTGCTGGCGGCCGGGGTCGCCGCGGTCGGTGGAGCCGTTGATTCGGTGCCGGTTTCCGGTCCGGCGACATTCGATGGGCGTTTCGTGTTCGCGCGCCTCAGATACGCCGACGGCTATTCTGGCGGGGGCTTTTTCTACCGGCAAGACCTTCCGTGGGCCCACGATTACCCTCGTGCCGAGCAGAATCTGATGAAGATTCTCGACGAAGTCACGTTCATCGACCCGTATCTCGGGGCGGATGGCGGCACTATTTTGACGCTCGACGACCCCGCTCTATTCAATTACCCCTTCGCCTATATGTCTGAGCCCGGGTATTGGACGTTATCGGAGGACGAGACGATCGGGCTGCGCAACTATCTGTTGAAGGGCGGATTCCTGATCTTCGACGACTTCCATGCGGATGACCATTGGTACAACCTTGAGACGCAGATGAAAAAGGTGTTACCGGATCTGCGCTGGTTCCAGCTTGATGCCTCGCACCCGGTGTACCACTCATTTTTTGACATCGATTCCCTCGAGTATGACGAGGTTTACCCCGGGGACATCCCGATTTTTTTTGGACTGTTCGAGAACAATGACCCGCAAGACCGGTTAGTCGCGGTAGCCAACCACAACAATGACATCGGTGAGGCATGGGAGTTCTCGATGACGGGTTGGATACCGATCGACTTGTCGAACGAAGCATTCAAACTGGGCGTGAACTACATCATGTATGCGATGACGCACTGACACAGAGGCTTGTTGCGAACGAGGGCGTTGTTTTCTGTAGCCTGAAGCCTTAGAACGAGCGTTGGGGCGTGCCGCCAGCGCATAGAGGAGTGACCGTGGACCCATTCGCAGAACAACCGACCGACCTAAGTAGTCCTGACGATATCGCGCTGGCCGACCGCATGAAGGCCGGACGGGAAGAGATTCTTTCTGAGATACACAAAAAGATCATCGGGCAACGGGAGGTCATCAACGAAACGTTGCTAACGCTATTCGTTGGGGGCAATAGTCTCATCATCGGCGTGCCAGGTTTGGCGAAGACGTTGCTCATCCAAACCATGGCGCAGGTGCTCGACCTCAAGTTTGGGCGCATCCAGTTCACACCCGATCTGATGCCGTCGGACATTACCGGGACCGACATTATTCAGGAGGACCCGAAGACGGGCGG
>DQEK01000093.1:0-3750 GCA_003533545.1 Acidobacteriota bacterium
TGAACTGGTGGGTTCGCATTGACACCAAATACTCGCTGTGTCGAAGCGACCGACGATACCACGAGAACAGCCCGGAACCGGCTCGAGCCGGGGACGCACCGTGCTATTCGGCGTGCAGAACGTGCGCCGCGGGGTGCGCTGACGCTGGTGCCAGTCTGGGATCTGACGTGGGCAATACCGGGAACGTTCGTAGGAAAGTCGTGTAACACCACCCGAACAGCCCAGCGGTCCCGAGTGTCACCAAAAGTTCGATGAGTCCCAGCGGCACACCTTCGTCGTGCCACAGGGACGGCGATACGAGGATAAACCGCTCGAGCCACATCCCCGCGAAGCCGACTAGGGCGATCGTCGTTAGCCCTCGGGCGCTGGTTTTAACACGGCGGCTCAGTAACACGAGGAACGGAACGACGAACACCATGGCGAACACCGTCCACGCCACAGGGGCCCAGGCGCCATGCATCCTGTGGTAAATGAACTCGGTTTCTTCCGGGAGGTCGCCGTACCAGATCACCAGGTACTGCGACCAGAACAGATAGGCCCAGAGAATACAGAACCCGAACAACAACTTGCCGACGTCGTGCAATTGATTCGCGCCGATGTACTTCGACAAATCGAGCCGGTTGCGCGACCAGACCGCGACCACACTGAGAAACGCGAAGCCGATGAACAGGTTGCCAATGAAGTAATAGCCACCAGCCAGCGTTGAAAACCAGTGCGGATCGAGGGACATGACAAAATCAAACGCGATCAGGGTAAACACCCAGGCATACGCAATCAGTATGGCCGGGGCCAAACGGTTCTGTATGCGCTGCGATGCCTCACGTTCAGCGTTGAGGCCTCGCCAGTTGGCGATCAGGCGCCGAGAGAGGCCCGTGGCCGGTTCCGCACCGGACTCGTCCAACTGGCCGATGTCCGGACGCAACGAATGACCTACGTATAGCAAGCTGAGACCAGACAGAATGAAGAACCCCGCGACCTGCCTTACGACCAGGAACGGGACGTTCAACCACGCCTGCTTGGATTCGACCGGTTCGTCTACCCACGGCAGCCAGTCAGCGGTGCCGGCGAGGAGGATGAGAAGCAATAGGAACGAGACCGGGAGAAAGGCGGAAGTGGCTTCTGCCGTGCGCTTGAGGGCCCGGCCCCATCGTGAGGAGGTCACCTGCATGATCGCTGAAATCACCACGCCCGCTTGGGCCAGCCCGCCAAAAAATAGGAAGTTTACGAGCAAGGCTTGCCAGGCCCTGAGGCTGTTACCCAGCGTAAGAGTGATGGCAAAGGCAGCAGCACCCACCGCTGTGGCGGCGAGGAAACCGCGTCGAGTGCTGTCCGAGACAATCGGGAGGGGCGCGGGGTGCATTTACGGTGTACCAGCGCGTTCGAAAGTTTTGACGAAGTGGACGAGCGCCCAACGCTCACGAATGCTCATTGAGTGGGCGAATGGCGGCATGTTGAATCCGCCTTCTCGGATGATCGCGTAGATCCACCCGTCCGTGTAGTCCTGGATGTAGGGGAGTGACAGATTCGGCATCCTTCTGAAATGCTCAGCAATTTGCCCATCTCCCTGGCCGGTCGCGCCGTGACACAAGGCGCAGTAGACGCCATACAACCACTCTCCCTCGGCTAATGCCGCCGGTGTGGGAGATACCGGGTTCGGTAGGTCCTGCGATTCGATCCGGTCACGCAGTTGCTCTCCGTCGACGGCGATCGTGCCGTCGACCGGCACGCGCGTTTCCACTTGCGGTAGCACGACCGGTCCCGTGTGCATATTACGCATGAAGGGAGGTTGCCCGAGTACGATGGTACCGGTGGTCGCGACGACGAGGCCGATGATCATCAAGCGCTTGGCCGATAGGAGACCACCGGCGGTCAGCGCTGGAAGGTGGCTCACCATAGATTTAGTCCCTAATCTCGCGTGCGCCCGTGCGTTCGAGACAGGCTCGCACGGCCGCAGCCTCTTTGGGTGTACAGAGCACCTTGATTCCCGTCATGTCGTTGCTGAACCGCTCATCAGGGGCCGGTTTGCCCGTCAGGCGAGGCAGTCTTGCCATGAGCAAAAAGCCCACCATGCCGCCGATCGCACCGAACAGAATGGTTAGTTCAAACGCGATTACTACGAACGGTGGTATCGAGATGAGCGGCTTGCCACCGGTGATCATCGGCCAGTCTAGGACGGTGTAGATCGGAAAGAGGAACCCGGTGGCGCACCCGAGCAGTCCGCCGATGAGCACAAATAACCGGACCGGGCTGACCGTAACGTGAAGCGCCTGATCGAGATCGTGATCGGGGACTGGGGAGTAGGCGACCACTTTGCCGAGGTCCCCGTCCACGATGGCGCGTGCACCGAGGGCGGCTTGCCGCCCGTGGTCGAAGACACCGAGAACCGTCACTTGTGCTGCCATGCTCGATGTTCCTAAACCGGTTCCTGCGAGGCACCGCCCGGCCCCACTTCGGCCGCTTGCCCCATTGTTTCTTTCATTTCCGTGATCGAAACCGATGGAAAATTCTTAATGAACAGAAGGAACAGCGTGAAGAACATGCCGAACGAGCCAACGGTGATCGCGGCCTCGACCCAGGTTGGTTGGTAAATTCCGGACCAGTTGGCTGGATCGAAATCGTGTGACAGCGACGTGACGATGATGACGTATCGTTCGAGCCACATCCCGATGTTGACGAAGATCGAAAGAATGAACAGCGCCGTCAGGCTGGTCCGGACGGCCTTGACGAAGAGCAGCAGCGGTAGGACGGTATTACAGGTGACCATTACCCAGCTGTAGACCCAGTATTGGCCGAACATTCGGTCGTAGAACGTACCTTGCTCGAACGGACTACCGCTGTACCAAGCGACGAAGAACTCGACTACGTAGGCATACCCGACGATGAGCGACGTCGTGAGCATCAGCTTCGAGAGATTCTCGAAGTGATGCACCGTGATGTAGGTCTCAAGTCTAAAGATGCGACGCATCGGTATGAGCAGCGTAATGACCATCGCGGTACCCGAAAAGATCGCACCGGCCACGAAATAGGGAGCGAAGATGGTGCTGTGCCAGCCTGGGAGGATTGCCATGGCAAAGTCCCACGACACGATGCTATGGACTGAAATGACGAGCGGGGTCGCCAAGGCTGCAAAGAATCCGTAAAGCGCGGTGTAGTGCCGCCACTGTCGACTCGTGCCCAACCATCCTAGTGCCAGTAGCCTGTAGATTCGTCGCCGCCAGTCTTTGACCTTGTCCCGTGCGGCTGCAATATCAGGCATCAGTCCGAGATACAGAAACAGCGCGCTCACCGTCAGGTAGGTGGTGATGGCGAAGAGATCCCAGACTAGAGGAGAGCGGAAGTTGACCCAGAGTTGCCGCTCGTTTGGATAGGGTATCAGCCAGTAAAAGAACCACGGACGACCGAGGTGAAGGATGGGGAACAGTCCGGCCGTCGCGACGGCAAAGACCGTCATTGCTTCGGCGGATCGAGATACCGCGGTCCGCCAGCGGGCTCGGAAGAGAAAGAGAACTGCTGAGATCAGTGTCCCCGAGTGTGCAATTCCGACCCAGAAGACGAAATTAGTGATGTAGATGCTCCAGAGAATCGGGTGCTCGTATCCGGCGACCCCGAGTCCGGTCTGCGCCTGGTGAAGGAATGCGAACGCCCCCACGGCGAGTGCGGAGATCGCGAGTAGTATCCCGGCGTACCACAACGGACCCGGCGCGTGCAGCGTGCGCAGAATGTCGTCGTTGATTTTCGCGAAACTCATGG
>DQEK01000093.1:4131-10317 GCA_003533545.1 Acidobacteriota bacterium
TACCGCGGGTCGCGTGTTGAAGGCGCCAAGTGCGTGATACGCGCGCGCGTCATCACTGAGCTTCGATACCCGGCTGTCCGGGTCGTTCATGTCACCGAATACAATCGCCTGTGCTGGGCAGCTTTGCGCGCAGGCGGGTGACACGTCGCCGTCTTGCACCGGGCGGTTCTCGTCTCTGGCGGTCTCCTTGCCGTCCTGGATTCGTTGCACACAGAACGTACATTTCTCCATAACGCCGGAGCTTCGGCTGGTCACATCCGGATTCAGTTGCAAATTGAGCGGTGTTTCGAATTCCGGCATGAACCAGTTGAAGCGTCGAACCTTGTAAGGGCAATTATTTGAGCAGTACCGCGTCCCAACGCACCGGTTGTAGACCTGCGCGTTGAGGCCTTCCTCAGTGTGGTACGTCGCGAATACCGGACAGACCGTCTCACACGGGGCGTGGTCGCACTGCTGGCACAACATCGGTAAAAATCGGTTGTCTGGTTTATCACCGTTAGCTGCCGGTGTGTCGAAGCGCTCGATCCGTAGCCACGACATGGTGCGGCCTCGACGCATGCGGTCGGCACCCATTACGGGCACGTTGTTCTCGGCGTAACAGGCAGCAACGCACGCATTGCACCCGTTGCAGGCGTCGAGATCGATTGCCATACCCCAGCGATGGACTGGATGGTCGTGCTCGGCGTGCAGGCTGAAGGAGTGCTCCTCCGTGTGCACATCGCCGGCGACCAGCGCCGCCAGCGAGACCGACTGCGCCATCCCGCGGTCCTCTTGATCGAAGGTACGCTGCAGCCGCGGGATTGGCCTGGACAACGCGCGCGGGGTTAGGTCGATCCCGGTGCCACTCCACCGGACGCCACCACCGATCTCGGGTTCAGCTGCGAGCAGCACCATCGGGTTGACACCCCGATTGTCGGCGTATCGCCCGAAGTTGGTGTGTCCCTGACCGATCGCGATTGCCACGACGTCGTTAGCTAGATAAGGCGTGATGATCACGCTTGCGTCCACCTGCCCATGGTCAGATGTGACGGTTACGACTTGGCCCTCTACCGCCCCGATCGCAGCGGCAGTGTCCTCGGTCATTTCGAGACCGCTACCCCAAGTGGTCTTGAGCATGGGCTCCGGAATTTCTTGCAGCCACGGGCGGTTGGCTCCTCGCCCGTCAAAGAAGTGTAGCGAGGGATATGTGATGAGCGTGTAGGAATGCCCTTGGTCGACCGGGGTGAGTTCACTGACCAAGTCGGTCTCGAAGAACGCTGGTGACACGGCGATGGTGACCGGTTCGACCGGAAAGGATGTGCCACCACGCCGGAGGACGTCGGCCCAGTCGTCCTCGAAGTCGCGTGTTTGGGTGCCTTGCTCGTCGGATTCGGCTGGCGGCCCCGCCTCCGTCAGCATTTGCTCCCACTCGTCGCGTAGAAAGCGGTAGAACCCGCCACGGGCTGGGAAATTCGCCGCCGTGTCGCCGCCCAGGGCTCGGCCCACCTCGATCATCAGGTCACCGACGTGCCGGGTGTCGAAGATTGGCTGCATAGTAGGCTGCATGAGTCCGTAGACACCGCGTCTCGGGTTGCTGTCACCCCAGGATTCGAGTGCCGTGTGGGATGGTAGTAGCAGGTCCGCCTGTGCGGTAGTTTCGTCCGGCAGACTCGATAGGCTGGTGACAAACGGCACCTGCGCTAGTGCTTCGGCGAAGTTGACCGGACCTGGCATGTTGAAGGCCGGATTTACGTTGTAAATGATCGCCAGCTCGACCTCACCTGACCGCATGGCTTGGGTCAGTTCCTGCATGTCAGCGTAGGTGGCGGCGGCGAAGGTTGACGCTGTTGTGAAGTCCACCGTGGTGCCGATGTTGCCCGCCACGTAGTTGAGTAGCGCGATGGCAGACTGTGCCGCGGTCGCGGAGGTCCCGCAAACGCCGACGCCACCGCCGACCGCGAGCGTTCGACCTGGGCCCAGTGTTGGGTCCGAGAAGTCTCGTGCCAGCTGTCGCAGCGTGTCGACCGGAAGCCCCGCAATGTCAGCCGCCGATTCCACCGAGACGGTCGATACGAGGTCTGCCACTTGAGAGAGCACTTCGTTAGGTACGCCTTGAGCTCGTTCTTCGCTGACAATGATCTGCACCATCGCTGCGGCAACCAGCCCTTCGGTGTTTGGCGTGATCGAGTGCCACACGTCGGCACTGGCGCCAGTCATCGATAGCCGAGGCTCGAGCTGGATGAAACGGGCCTTGTCGCCGTTGCGCACCTGACGCTGTACGGCGTGGTCGCGCGCGTAGCCGACGGGTGACCCGAAAGTCTCGAGAAAATCAGCGCCGAAAGAGACCAGTAGGTCGGCAGCAGAGAAATCGAAGTGGGGTAGCTCTGGCCGTCCGAAGATCCGGTCGTGTGCCTCGCGAATCGGTTCATAGCCGAAAGGTTCGTACTGGACCCAGTGCGCCCCGCCGAGCGCCTCGACCCACGCCGAGACTAGCTTGGCCAGCGTGCCCGTGAGCAGAGGGGTGACCACCGCGACTCGGTCACCGCGACCGGCGGCCCGCAGTGATTGGAGACGGTCCACGAGATCCTGTTGCGCTTCTTCCCAGGGGATTGCTTCGAGCACGCTTCGGCCGGCGGTCGCGTCCGTGACCCGTCGTCGTCGTGGTCCCGCGAAGCGGTCCGGGTTGTAGTGTCCCTGCAGGGTGGATTGGCCGCGAACACAAAGCCCACCCCGGTTTACAGGATGTTCTGGGTTGCCTTCTACCTTGACCGCGCGTCCCTCTCGGGTTCGGACTAGAGTTCCACAACCGGCCGGGCATTCGCCGCAGACGCTTGCGTACCAAGTGGCGACACCTGGAATAACATCTTCGGGCGGGGTGACGAACGGGATGATTTTTTCGGGCGGTATCGGCGAGCAGGCAGTGATCGCCGCTGCGGGCCCCGCACTCCCCAGTACCTTGAGGAATGTACGGCGCTCAACTACTTCGACGAGCGGTGAGTTACCCTGCTTCACGCGATCCTTTCCCTACTGACGCCCAATAACGTTCCGGTGTGGCCCCCTCAAGTTCTTAGGTGTTGGCTCGGAGGCCCGTAGAGGAACGAGGATAGTAATCTCGAACCCGCGGGCACAGCCCACCTGTTAAACCGAGGGCTAGTAATGGCAGATCAGGCAGTCGCGGCTCGCCTCACGTTCCTTGTGGCAATCGAGACACCAGCCCATGCTGAGGGACTCTACCTGTACCGCCGCTTCCATTGTCTCAACGTCGCCGTGACAGTCCGAGCAGTTGACACCGGCTCTGATGTGCGGCTTGTGCGAAAAACGGACATGATCCGGGAGGTCGTGCACGCGCACCCATGGGATCGGCTCTTCGTTTTCCCAGTACGTAAGGACTTTCACGATTTCCGGTCGCTCGCTCAGCACTACCTCATGGCAGCCGGCACAGCGCTGAACCGACGGGATACCTGCGACCGGTCCTCGTCGTGCGTAGGCATGACAAAATTGGCAATCGATGCCGACTTCACCAACGTGATGTGCGTGGCTGAACGCAATCGGTTGCTTGACTGGGTTGGCGTTGCCAGCGGCGAACGTCTCTTCCGTAGAAGGTCCTTCAGCCCCTGTTTCCTGTCCCTTGGCTCCGAAGGTGGAGAATGCACTAGTGCCCACGAACACCACGAGCGCGGCGAGTAGCGCCGCGTTGGCAGGTCGGACGTTTGTCGGGCGAGTTGTCATTTTTGAGCCGTGGCCTCAACGCACAACCACGCGACCGTATAGTGCTGGAACGCAATCGCCCCGATCATTCCGGCACTGAACCAGGCGGGTGCCGTCTTGCGGGCAAGTCCCGCATGATACCGGACCCGGGAGCGCTCGCCAACCTCGGATTTCCCGGCCGAACCGCTTGTCGTTGACCCCGTTAAGCCCCTCAGGTAAAGTGTGCCCTCAGGCCGCGGCCCGAGTGCGTTTGTGGTGGGGCGTGGCGGGGAGGACAAGAGAGATGCGCACCGCTATTTACCGGCGATATTCGCTTGTGCCGATGCTTTTGTTGGTGCTCGGCGTGGCTGTTCTGGGTGTGACTATGTCTGCTCGTCAGGGCGCGTCGATGGCCACTGGGGTTATCGCCGGCGCCGTGGCCAGTGAGTCTGGTCCGGAGGCCGGTGTTTGGGTTATTGCTGAGACGGACGAGTTGGAGACGAAGTTTGCCAAGATCGTCGTCACCGACGATAGGGGCCGATTTTTGCTGCCAGAATTACCAGACGCCTCGTACGACGTCTGGGTTCGAGGCTACGGCTTGGTCGATTCTGAGAAAGTCAAGCTTTCGCCCGGTCGCGAGGATGTTGAGCTAACGGCCGTCATTGCTCCAACCCCGCGCGACGCCGCTCAGTACTACCCGGGTAACTACTGGTATTCGCTGATTGAGCCGCCGGCCTCGAGCGAATTTCCCGGTACCGGTAACACCGGTAACGGTATCAATCCGACCATGCGTACCCAGTCGCACTGGGTAGACAACATGAAGCAGGGCTGCCAGTTGTGTCATCAGCTTGGCAACACAGCCACCCGGGACGTACAGCACCGGGACGAGTTCGATTCGACTGTTGCAGCTTGGGACCACCGCGTGCAAACCGGTCAGCGTGGCAACCAGATGAGTAACGCGATGAACCGGTTCGGCCGCGAGCCGGCGCTTGAGATGTTCGCGGATTGGACCGACCGGATTGCCTCCGGTGCAATTCCTGACGCTCCGCCCCGTCCCGACGGCGTGGAGCAAAACGTTGTCGTCACGCTGTGGGATTGGGGAAAGGACACCTCATTCATCCATGACGAGATCGTCACGGACAAGCGAAACCCACAGTTGAATGGCCACGGGCCGGTGTACGGCGTGTCCGCTGGGCACGGCAGTATTACGACCGTCGACCCGGTAGCTAATGTCGCCACCGAATTGACGATTCCAGTGCGGCCAGACCCGGAATCAATGCCGACCCGGTTTCCTGATGTGATTACGCCGTCCTACTACTGGGGTGACCAGGAGCTGTGGGGTGTTGGGGCCAACGAGCGCTCCGATCCACACAACCCGATGATGGATCATGAAGGACGCGTCTGGATGACGTCTACGGTCCGGCAGTTCCAGAATCCTGATTGGTGCCGAGAGGGGTCAGACAATTCCTATGCGCAGTATTACTCGATCGGTCGAACTGGGCGACACGCGTCGTTCTACGATCCCGACCGGGAGCGATTTGTACTCGTCGACACCTGTTACGGCACGCATCACCTGCAGTTCGGTGAGGATGAGGACAACACGCTCTGGTTTAGTGGCGACGGAAACGTCATCGGCTGGTTGAACACTGCTGTGTACGACGAGACGGGTGACGAGCAGTTCTCCCAGGGTTGGTGTCCGACCGTTCTCGACACCAACGGTGACGGTGAGATCACCAAGCCGTGGAATGAGCCGAGGGCCGAGGACCCAGACGCTTCGCTCGACACGCGGGTATCGGGCTTTGGGTATGGCATCATTGCCCATCCCACGGACGGTTCGACGTGGATCAGTCGGACCGGACCCTTCCCTGGCGCGATCGTCAGACTCGATCGTGGAGACAATCCTCCGGAGACGTGCGTCGCTGAGATGTACCAGCCGCCGTCGATCGAGAATTCTTCTCTTGACCCGACGGAGACTGGGTTTGCGCCACGCGGGATTGATGTCGATCGTAACGGTGTGATTTGGGCGGCGCTCTCCGGGAGCAGCCACATGGCCAGCTTCGACCGCAGCAAATGTGCGGTGCTCAACGGTCCGACGGCGACGGGGCAGCACTGTCCGGAAGGGTGGACGTTGTATCCAATGCCGGGGCCGAAAATGAGTGGTGTTGAGGGAAATGTCGGTGCCGATTTCCACTATTACAGTTGGGTTGACCAGTACAACACTCTCGGAATGGGTGCCAACGTTCCTATCGCCAACGGTTCAACTTCGGATTCGCTGCTTGCGCTTGATCCCGACAGCGGCGAGTGGGTAGTGTTGAGAGTGCCTTATCCGATGGCGTTCTACTCCCGTGGGCTTGACGGTCGAATTGATGACCCGAGCGCTGGATGGAAGGGTCGTGGTTTGTGGGCGAACTACGGGTCGAACTACGTCTGGCACACGGAAGGCGGGAAGGGCACCAAGAGCAAAATTGTGCACTTTCAACTCCGTCCAGATCCGCTCGCACGGTAGGGGATAGAGGGTTT
>DQEK01000055.1 GCA_003533545.1 Acidobacteriota bacterium
CGGGCCACGCGGCCCTCTCCCAGGGCGTAACTACCGCCGCTGGCACCTTAGCCCAGTCGACCATTCCATAGCGTCACCGAGTGAGCGCCTGAAACGTCACCACGCCAGCTTCAGCGCAGGACTACGCCGTCAAGATCCAAAACGATCGTTCCTGTCAGATCGTCTGCTTCGAGGATGCCGTCGTAGAGTTCCAGAAACAACCGCCCCTCGAAACCGCCAAGCGTCGTATCGGCACCCCTGATCACGAGATCGAGATCTATCTCCCTTGGGGCTCTGATGTCATAGTGCACACGAGAACGCGCCGCTCCATACACTGAGCGAACCCGAACCGAACGCCGACTCCCTCTGACCTCAACGGTCGTTCCCTCCACGGAGCGTCGTCCCTCGTCCGCGTCAGCCCCCACGGGCGGTTCTATGCGCGCTCGAATATCAACTGTCGGCTGGTCCCATGACGACAGCCGTACCGTGCCTTGTCCGGTTTCCAGCGCAAGTCGACCCAAGGGCTCCAGAGCAGCGACTGTTTCGAACACCTTGTCCTGTGCGCTGACCGCCACACTCCCGGCCAGCACCAAGGCAAGAGAAAACGATATCCAGTATCGGCGGACCATGCCGTCAATAAACAACGTTCAGGAATACCCAAAGAGAGCGCAAAGGGCGACCTCGAGGCCCCCGGCGAGCAGCGATCTAAATGGTCGCAACCTCAGCGGGGCTCAGCAACAGTATCAACACCAGGCCTGGCCAGTTCCCATGGTGCTCCGGTACCTGAGGACCCGAGAAACAGTTTGGTTCCATCCGCTAGCGTAATGTCACGCCCATTGGCCCGGTTCGTTCCATCTTTCGCTTGGTATCCGTCCACAAGGACGTCGGTCCCAGGCAGAAGTGACCGCCTCGTGAAACCCCGCCTGAACAGTACATTGGGGGTGCCGGCCTCAAACGCCCAGTTCTCTGTTGTGCCGTCATCTTTCTCCACGTCAAGGTGGATCCAGACGTGCGGATTAATCCACTCCACCTTCGTGACCGTACCGTTAAATTCAACGGGACGTTCCGCATCGAACTCAGCTGCAAACGCGTGGTGCGCCGTCACTTGCACCGAAGTCACTGCCAGCCACACGCCAATCCCAGCAACTGCACCTACGCTGCCAACCACTTGTCTCACGCTCATCGGTCGTAGCCTCCCTCTTGCTGGTGCTCTCCCGTCACGCATCCGTTACCTTCGGTACCACTCGTGAAGCAGATCTCCGGGCGGGACTTTACGCGTGATTTCCACAATCATAGTCTCGCCTTCCCAACGCTCGACCAATTGCTCTCGACGTAAATGGCCGTACATGAATTCTTCGGCGAACTCGATACAGGGATAGTCCAGGACGGTCGCATTCTCGTCCAGGCGCCGATACAGCGGCATGGCGATGGTCCAAGGCTCCGTGTAGGTATCCGGATCGGTAATGGTGACCTCATACCAGATCGCGTCCGGCGTCATCGGCGTGAAACGCTCGGTCAGGCGCAAGGCTTCCCCTTGAAAATTCCCAGCCCGATCGAACCAGTTTTTGCCATTAAACTCCGTTACCTCAACCACCAAGGTCTGTCCTTCCCAACGTCCAACCGAGTGACCCATGTAGGTATAGTCGGGAGGGCCGGTGACCTCATTTAAATGAATCACTCGTGCCGCATTCGAAAACCCGAACGTCATGTGGATCTTGTCGGTGCCCTGGACGATTTGGAACGGATAGGGCATGTACATGGCGCGCGGAATCCCTGGTAGGTAACATTTGAGTTCCGGGTCCCGGTCGATCCAATTCTCGGAGTTCTCTTCCTTAATCAGGAGTGCTTCTGGCCTGTAAGGAATGCGACCGTCACCTTGAACGACCCCCATTGAACCCGGCACCCCAGCGGCCGCACCAAGCGCAACCACCGGTGCCGCCGGCACCTTGGCATACTCATAGGAATAGACCCCCGCTTGCATCACCATGCCCGGGCGCGCCTCGTGAGCCTCCAGGTCCCAATGGGCCTCGTTGTTGGCCTGCCACACACCGTTGAAGTTTGGTCGACCATCGGGGGTCTGCGCCGGACGCGTTTGCTCGCCCTGCGCTTGACCGACCGTACCGACCATCGTGACACCAACAACGGCACCCACAGTGGCGGCGGCAAGCGCCGTGACGATCGTCGAGCCTCTGTACCAGTTTCCCATCATCGCTCCTTCGCTCCCGAGAACTACTAACCGTCGATGGCGACTTCGCTACTCAAGCCCCTGCACGCAGGTGGCCGTATCCATGGAGAATGGATTCGGACCTCGGCCTTCAGCGAACGCGTCTTCATCCACACGCCGGCCAACCAGCAGCGCAGGCAGCCCATAGTTCCCTTCGTGGCAGCGCGGCTCATAGTAGATCCGGTTCTGTTCGTCACTCTGACGCTTGAGTTCCTGACGAATGGTCCATGGCGCCGTCCACACGGTTGGATCCTCAATCGTCGCCTCGTAGTCGAGGGTGTCTTCGTCAATGCGCGAATACCGCTCAACTAGCCGGCGATTCTCACCTGACCCACGGAAGGGAAATTTCGAAGAAAAATTTGTGGTCTCGATGACGAGCGTTTCGCCCTCCCAGCGGCCACGTGAATCCCCGTGCCGCAACCGAATGTGACCTGCTGGATGAGTTCCGTCCAGGTAAATGACGCGCTGAAACCCTTGGCCCTGACCAGTGTCATACCCCATCGCGATCGCATCCTCACCCTGCACAATGCGACGAAACCCGTTGAAGTCCGGTGTTCGCCCAGTCATGCACCGGTCACCCAGACTCTGATCCTCAGGCCCATCGTGTCGGTTCATGCGGCCTGTGTTGTAGAAAGGCGCGACATCGAACCTGCGCGGCGAGGGCGGACCATACTCCCCCCCGGCGCAACCTCGTGCACCAGACCTGCAGGTCTCGGTGTTTTGCAAAAGCATGAGGCGCCAGTCTCGTTGGACCTCGTTCGCTCGCTGCGCCTCGGCGGTGAGAGGCGGGATGCGTCCGTTCGGCGGGTCAACCACAAGCGACGTGCGTGGTCCCGCGGGTTTTGCCGACGTGTAGACCGCGTTGTATGCACCGGCCACATCTCGCCGACCGTCGTCTCCCCGTCGATTGCGCCCCTGACTCCCCATTCGAGCCTGGTCCCGCGCAGCCCGCTCTTCTGCGGTAGCCAACTCGCGGTCGCCGAGTGCAACCGGCCGTTCGAAGGGTGTGGAGTAAACATCGAGCCAGATGCCCTCCAGATTCGGACGCCCCCACGGGGTCACGCTCTGACCCTGTCCCCCCAGCAACCCTGTGGCCAAAACCACCATGAGGGCTGAGAGCGTCGTCGCTGCCCCGAAAGGTCCCAGCAGTCGTCGCGTCATCTCGATACCTCCAAAAGCCGAGCCGTGTCCAAAACT
>DQEK01000115.1 GCA_003533545.1 Acidobacteriota bacterium
CCCCCAAATCCCCTTCGGCACGGCGTCTAACCGCCACGGCGCCGTCAGCGACCTCACGGTCCCCGGTGACGAGCATGTACGGTACCTTCCGTAACTGTGCCTCGCGAATCTTATACCCCATTTTCTCATGTCGGGCGTCCACCTCCACACGCATTCCGACTTCGCGTATTTGCGAGGCGACCGCTTCAGCGTAGTCAAGGTGACGGTCGGCTATCGGCACGACCATCGCTTGGACCGGGGCCAACCACAGTGGGAACGCACCCGCGTAGTGCTCGATGAGCAGAGCGATGAATCGTTCGAGGCTCCCGAAGATGGCCCGATGAATGACGACCGGGCGGTGCTCTGTGTTGTCAGCACCGATGTATTTGAGGTCAAAGCGTTGCGGTAGTTGATAGTCGAGTTGGATCGTGGCGCACTGCCAGTTCCGGCCGATCGCGTCTACCACGTGAAAGTCTATCTTCGGACCATAGAAATTACCTTCGCCCTCTGCGACAACATAGGGCTGACCGGCAGCATCGAGCGCCTGCTTGAGTTGCTTTTCGGCTTGGTCCCAAGTGTCGGTGTCGCCGAGGAACGTCTCCGGCCGTGTTGAGAGCTCGACCGAAAACTCGAGCTGGAAATCGCGGTAAACCTGTTGGACCAGTCGCAGGAGGCGCTCGGCCTCGCCGCTGACCTGCTCGGGCGTAACGAAACAGTGGGCGTCGTCCTGACAAAACTGGCGGGCACGCGTCAGTCCGGCGAGTACCCCAGAAGCCTCGTCTCGGTGCAACACGCTTTGATCGTGATACCGAATCGGTAGGTCACGGTAGCTGCGCACTTCGCTCGCAAACACCAGCATGTGTCCGGGGCAGTTCATCGGCTTCAGGCCGTAGGTTTCGCCTTCGGATTCCACCAGCAGCATGTTTTCAGCGTAATGCTCCCAGTGCCCGGAGGTTTCCCAAAGCTTCTTGTTGTAGACCAGTGGCGTGCGGAGCTCGATGTAGCCCGCAGGAAACAACTGCGATCGCATGTAATCGGCCAACAGATTCCAGAGAGTCGTGCCGTTCGCCAGCCAGAAGGCTGCACCTGGTGCCCAGTGGTGAAATGTGAAGAGCCCTAGTTCGCGGCCTAGTTTTCGGTGGTCTCGTTTCTTGGCCTCTTCGATCCGATTGAGGTGCTCCTTCAGGGATTTCTCGCTGAAAAACGCCGTGCCATAGATGCGCTGCATCGGCTGGTTGGTCGCGTCGCCTTTCCAGTAGGCGTTTGAACTCGTGAGCACCTTAAACGCCTTCAGTGTGCCGGATGATGGCACGTGGGGGCCGGTGCAGAAGTCCATGAACACGTCTTCGATGGTGTAGCACGAAACCACCGGGCCGCCTTTTTCTTCGATGAGCTGCACTTTCAGCGGTTCGCCGCGGTCGGCGAAGTACTGTTTCGCTTCTTCCTTCGACATCATCTTGCGCTCGAAGACCAGATTCTGCGATGCAATCTCTCGCATCTTGGTCTCGATCGCTTCGAGATCTTCCGGGACGAACGGACGGTCCACAATGAAATCGTAGAAGAACCCCTCCTCGGTCGGGGGGCCGATGCCACACTGTGCCTCGGGAAACAGGGAAGTGACGGCAGCCGCTAGCAGATGAGCCGTGCTGTGCCTGTACAGTCTCAGCGCTTCGGAACCGTCTTTCGTGATGATACGAACTTCGGCGTCCTCTGTTAGAGGGTGTGTCAGGTCGACGATTTGGTCCCCGACTTTGGCCGCCAGCGCCGCCTTCGCCAGCCGGGGTGAGATATCTTCAGCGACCTGGCGCACCTCCGCTCCGGTCGGCAGTTTTCGCGTCGACCCGTCCGGCAAGGTAACGGTGACCTGGTCCGTCATGTTCTCGACGACTCGTTGCTCCTCGTCCTGGCTATAGCGTTGTCCTTTCGCCGGGAAGGACGGGGTCCCACACGTCGCTTTCCGTCGGGGGCCAGACAGTGGCTGGATGGTAGGCGCGGGCGGACTCGAACCGCCGACCTCCTGCGTGTCAAGCAGGCGCTCTAACCAGACTGAGCTACGCGCCTATTTAGCGAGCCTCGGACTATAGCAACCTCTCAAAAATTCAGTCAATGGAAGGTGGGATTGCGCTCCCCTGAAGGGCCGCTAGTGTCGCTGCACACCCCGACACTATATGGTGGGCATCGCGGTGAGATGCTCGAGCGCTCTGTCGAGCACCGGGTCTTCATCCGACTTTGACGTATTCTGTCCGAGCGTGGGCAGTGGTCCCTGGACCACGACCGCCGGGTCCACACCGGCGCGGTGAATCGACGCGCCTGAGGATGTCAGATATTGGGTGGAAGACAGCAGTAGCCCGCCGCCCTCCGGTAGTTCTACCAGGGTCTGTTCGGCGGCCCGCCCTGCTGTTCGAAGACCGACCGATTCCGCCCGGTCGTTGTCTGCGAGTGCGGCGGCGAAGAGTTCTGCGGCGCCGGCTGTACCTTGGTTAGTGACTAGAACCACGGGCCAGCCAATTGTTGCCGGCTGCGAGGTCCCGCTGAAGGGTTCCTGCACACTTGAAGTTTCACGAATGACCAGAGTATCCGCGTCGGTAAACAACGCTGCAGCGGCGATGCCGGTCCGAAACGAGCCGACAGCTGTATTTCGCAAATCGATGAGCAAGCGTTCAGTCCCTTGTTGCTTGAGGGTGTCGGTGGTCGACTCGATCGCCCTAATTGTGTCGTCGTCGAACTCGGTGATTCGAAGATAACCGACACCCGGGCTTAGGACCCGACCGCTAACGTTGGCCGAGCGATCGGAGCCGCGAATGACCTCCAATTCGATAGGGTCTGCTGCGTTGTCGCGGATGACGCTGAGACGCACGGCCGACCCTGGTGCTCCCAGCAAGAGTTGATGAGCCTTGACCGTGGACATCATCCGCGTAGGGTTGTTGTCGATCGCCCTAAGGAAGTCACCAGCGTGCAGCCCCGCCGCAGCGGCGGGTGACCCGTCTCTGGCCGCAAGGACCTGGACGTAATACTGGCGCCTCAGCTCAAGCCCGATACCGACCTCGCCAGCGGTGCTACCTGAAGTGTAAATTTTCGTTTCGTCGGCTGTGAGATACGAACTCTCTGAGTCGAGCCCCTCGGCTAGACCCCACAGGGCGCCCCGAATGATGCTCTCGGTTTCAACGGGCTCGACGTAGTTGTTCGTGACGAGCGACACCACGTCTTCGAACACCCGTAGGTGCTGGTATGTGCCCTCCCGGGCAACAACGCTACCGAGCAGACCGCCGACCAGCGTGTATCCCAGGATCGGGACGGTCACGACCAGAAGGACAAGACGGGTGCGATTCGTCATCGAAATTTGGGGCCTTCCCGCTAAGCAGTGCCAGACCGAAACACCGAGACTGCTGCCCTCCATTCTACTGGATCGAGTGAGCGATCGTCGATCTGGAGTTCGAAGCGAGGGGCGATGGCGTGTTTGCCACTGAGGCCTGTTAGGCTATCCACGTGCGACTGGCAAGCCTTGACCTCGGGCGCAAGCGCATCGGACTTGCGGTTTGTGATAATTCGGGCGCTCTAGCGACGCCGTGGAAAAGCATTCCTGGTAACGGTTCGACGGAGGCGGTCGTTGCGCGGGTCGTGGGTGTGCTCCGTGAACTCGTCGAGAGTGAAGACGGACTCGACGGAGTTGTTGTCGGATTGCCGACGCACCTTGACGGCCGACCGCACCCCGATGCGGCCCGGGCGCGCGAGATAGCTGCCGGTGTTGGGACTCGTACCGAGTTGCCGGTTTCACTACAAGACGAGCGTTTGACCAGTGTCGAGGCAGAACAGCGGCTGGCGATCCGAGAGCGGGACTGGAGGAAGAGGAAACTAAAGCTCGACGCCGCGGCGGCTGCGGTAATCCTCCAAGAGTATCTGGATGCTGCGGGTAGTCGGGGCCACCGAAAAGTTTCCAACGAGTTACCGGCAGACTCACCGAATTGAAATTGATGCGGAAGGCGCTCTTGGTCGTGGCGTTATTGGTGCTTCCGATAGGCGGCTTCGCTGCGTATGGAGCGCGTGTGTTATACGACCGCGCGGCTCAGGTCTATCGAGGGTATCAAGGTGCGGAGGCGTTGGTCGACATCGCGCCTGGGACCTCGACGTTGGACATCGGACGACAGCTAGTCGATGCCGGTGTTGTCTCGGACGAGCGCACGTTCAGGGTTGCCCTTTGGCGCAGTGGGAGGGACCGGCTCCTTCAGGCTGGCGAGTATCGTTTCACGGAGCCCGTCTCACCGCTCGACGTGATTGATGCCCTCTTTCGGGGGCAGGTTTATCTTCGTACGGTTACCTTTCCAGAGGGTCTGACTCGGTGGGAGATGGCTGAGGTGTTCGGACGATCCCGGTTCGGTAGCAACGAGGAGTTCTTGGAAGCGAGTGAACAGGCGGAGTTGATAGCCGACCTAGATCCTGAGGCCACCAATCTCGAAGGCTATCTGTTCCCGGAGACCTATGCGCTGCCGCGTGACGCCGATGCCGACGACCTTGTTGCCGCGATGCTGGCGCAATTCCGCCGTGCCTTTGACGATGACCTGCGGACGTTGGCGGCCGAACGTGGGCTGACCGTGCGTCAGGTTGTGACGTTGGCGTCTCTGATCCAGCGGGAGACCGGACTGGACGACGAGCGACCGGTGGTTTCCGCGGTGTACACCAATCGGCTCGACCGCCGGATGCCGCTACAGTGCGACCCTACCGTGATCTACGCACTGCAGATCGACGGACGCTACGACGGCAATCTTACTCGCGAGAACCTCGCCTACGATTCGCCATACAACACTTACGTCTATCCCGGTCTTCCGCCCGGGCCCATTGCTGCTCCCGGTGCCGCTGACCTCCGTGCCGCGCTTATGCCGGCCAACGTCAGCTACGTCTATTTCGTGAGCCGAAACGACGGGTCCCACGTATTTGCGGATACCCTCCGAGAACATAACCGTAACGTCCGGGAGTTTCAGGTGGACTATTTCCGGCGGCGGCGGGCGGCAGCGCGCTAGTGGGCACCGCGGTCAAGTTCTCGCACCAGTCCGAGTGCGGCCTCGTAAGCTAGCCTCATGCCTGTGGCGTCGAGCTTGTCGGCGGTGTCGCCGGGGGTGTGGATGGTTCTGAGGATTGGCGGCACGAATTGTTCCCGGAGGGCTGAGTGCGGGCCAGCGTTCAGCGTTAGCCAGAGCTGGTGAGCTTCGGTCCGTGGCAGTGTCGCGAGGGAGATGTTTGGAATGCCGGCCGCCTGGAAGCTACGGTCGTCGCCTGGCGGGAACCGGTCAAACTCAAGGCACTCGTGTCGGCCGTTCGCGCAGGCGTCACGGACCGCGCCGTAGACCGTGTCGTTACCTGCCGCGGCGGCTGGACCGTAGATGAGGGTGTCGCCATAGCCGACGATGTCCAGATTGACCATGGCGTCGACCCGGTCCCTACTGATGGTACTGGCGAAGTGGGCGGAGCCCAGGAGTCCAAGCTCCTCAAGGTCGAAGAACACCACTTGGATGCGATGCTGGACCGGTTCCTCGAGAAGTGTTCCCGTCACGTGGATCAAGACCGCAACCGCAGCCGCGTTGTCCACCATGCCATGGCTCAGCGAGCCGTCTGATAGGACGGCCGCATCTGCGTGGGCACCGATGACAAGATCCCGGTCGCCGCTGCCGATCGTGATGATGACATTCCGGCCGATGTCGGGTCCGACTTCGTCGGCTTTAGGATTCGGGAAGGCGTCGATCTCGTAGACCCAGCCATGTTCGTCGAGGAGCTTCAACAGACTGTCGAACCGCTCGGCGGCCGACGACTGGTCGAGCCGACCGGCAATTTCGACGAGACTCGGCAGGGGCGTAGACTCCTGGGTTCGGAGCCCGGGTGACGTGGCCAACATTAGAGTGGCTAAGAACGTCGACAGACGACGTATTCGGTGCCGCATCAGACCGACTACCGCGTCTGCCTGGCGCGCCAAGCACTCCAGCCGTTGACCTCGGTGTAGAAAAGCGCGGTCGCGTCGCGGTCTGCGGCGAGATTAGATCGTAGGACCTCCCCAAGGGGACCTGGTAAGCGGCCAGC
>DQEK01000276.1:0-1910 GCA_003533545.1 Acidobacteriota bacterium
GTTTCGTGGTTCTGATCACTACGACCGCGATGGCACAACCACCTCCTCCCAACCTCGCTTTCACCGCGGCGCAGGCCGAAGCCGGTCACATCGAATTCGAACAAAAGTGTGCGACGTGCCACATGCCGGACACCGACGGCCAGCGCTTAGCGCCTATGCTGATCGGCCCGCAATTCCTCAGTGAATGGGGGAACCGACGCGTGCGTGACCTGTTCGTCCGGATGCGCGACGGCATGCCCCCTATCGGGGTGCGCCCTAGGGGCGACGGCTACGCCAACATCTTGGCGTTCCTGTTGCGGGAGAACGGGGGACAGGCCGGTTCGGATGCTCTCGACCCGCTCAGCTATGACCGCCTAACGACGCGGAACGAACAACTCAACGTGCCCACCATCCCCAACCCCTAAACTGTGAATGGCTCCCATGGCGCACCGGCGACCGGAGAACAACCCATGAGTTGGAGAAGCGACAACTGATGGGGCCTCTCTCTGGCGTGAAGGTAATTGAGCTGGCTGGTATCGGCCCCTGTCCGATGTGCGGCATGCTCCTGGCTGAACTCGGCGCCACCGTGCTGAAGGTCGACCGGATCTCGCCGTCTGGACTGGGATTAGGGACACCCACCCGCCACGCTTTCCTCCACCGCAGCCGACCCTCCGTGGCAATTGATCTCAAACACCCCGAGGGTGTGGCATTGGTCCTGAAATTGTGTGGGTCAGCCGACGCGCTCATAGAAGGCTTCCGACCTGGAGTCACCGAAAAACTCGGCCTCGGGCCAGCAGCCTGTGCCGAGCGGAATGCTAGCCTCGTCTATGGTCGGGTTACCGGTTGGGGACAGACCGGCCCGCTGGCGAAAACCGCCGGTCACGATCTCAATTTCATCGCATTGACCGGCGCCCTGCACGCGGTGGGTCGGGCGGAGCACCCACCTACCCCCCCATTGAACCTCGTGGGCGACTTCGGTGGGGGCGCACTGTATCTGGCGCTAGGCATTGTCGCGGCAGTACTGGAAGCGAGGAGCTCGGGGCAGGGTCAGGTCGTGGACGCGGCGATGGTGGATGGCGCCGCATCACTAATGACCGGCCTCTACGGCCTGCGCAGTGCCGGCCTGATGGGTGGCGAGCGGGGGAGAAACGTACTGGACGGCGGCGCACACTATTACGATGTCTACAAAACACGCGATGGAAAATACATTGCCCTGGCTCCGATTGAACCTCGCTTCTACGCGACGCTCCTCGAACAACTCGGCGTGGACGCCGAGGCTCTACCCCAATCGACGACCCGGGAAGACTGGCCCGCGCTGAAGCTGCAGCTGGCGTCGCTCATCGAGACCCGCACGCGCGACGAGTGGGCCGAACTGCTGGAGGGAACTGACGCCTGCTTCGCGCCGGTCTTGAGCATGGCCGAAGCCCCGCACCATGCACACAACCGAGCCAGAGAAACGTTCGTGGAACGTGATGGCGGTTGGCAACCGAACGCCTCACCGCGATTCAGCCGCACGACCACCGAAATCAAGAGCGCGCCTGCCGCTCCCGGCGAGCACAGTCATCAAACGCTCGTCGATTGGGGGATTGACGCCGGCACCGTCCACACACTCATCGAACGAGGAGTCGTTGCACAGCGTGGCGCGTGAACGAGCTCACGAACCGACAGTCGGCGGCCCAACACCGCAGAGGACAGAGATGGCGAGTTTGAGCGGCCAGCTAAGGTAGCGCGAACACCACCAGCGAGTCAGTAGCGGCGATCGCCACGTACTGTTTCCCATCGCCAGCCTGATAGGTCACCGGATTGGCGTTACCCGAGCCGCCGAGTCTGGTCGTCCAGAGTTCTCGTCCCGATGCGGACTCAAAGGCGCGCAAGTGTCCGTCGTCGGTGCCCGCCACGAACAGGAGCCCGCCCGCCGTAGTGATGGCCCC
>DQEK01000276.1:2222-6567 GCA_003533545.1 Acidobacteriota bacterium
CCCGCCGTAGTGATGGCCCCGGCCCGGACCGGCCGACCGGTCGCCTGCTTACCCTCGGGGAGCCCATCCGTCACGCCCAGAATTTCCTGCCACACAACATCACCAGTGGCGGCGTCAACGGCGGTTAACCGCCCCCACGGCGGCTTCTGGCACGGCAGCGTGGCGTCCCCGACCCGCACGGCGAAACTAGCCGGTCGCTGGGCGCCCTTGCGATAAGGCACCGGGTGATCACCGGGCGCCTCTTCAACGAAGCCGAGCGCGCCGAGGTCCTGGGTAACGACCATCAGATACCCCGTGTTCGGGTCCACCGCCACACCCCCCCAGTTGGCACCGCCGACGCCACCCGGAAACGAGAGCGTCGTCCGAAGCGGCGCGCCCTCGGGACGATAGACCCAGGGTGTGAACGGACCAGCGTTGTAGAGCTCACCTAGGCTGTCAACCAGTTCTCGGCATGCCGACGCATGTTCCGGCGACGTGTCCTCAGCGGTCACAAGATCCCCCGACTCGAAGGTCAGCCTCGACAGTCCCACGGGTCTGACCGGAATCGGCTGCGTTGGTGAAGTTGCCTCGCCGGGCACGTCACTAGCCGCCACCGCCCGTTCCTCAATGCCGTAGACGGGCTCGCCGTTCTCCCGATTCAGGATATAGAGATACCCGGACTTGGTCGTGACCCCAAGCGCCGGAATTGCACCGCCGTCCCGTGGAATGTCGAACAGCGCTGGGGGTGCCGGCGGGTCAGCATCCCACAAGTCGTGATGGATAGTCTGGAAGTGCCAGCGGTACTCGCCGCTGTTGATGTCCACGGCCACCACGGCGTTCCCGTAGAGGTTGTCTCCGGGCCGGTCGCCACCGTAGTCACCGGGGATCGGTGAGGCCAGCGGGATATATAGCAGCCCACGCTCCTCATCCATCGAGAAGTAGAACGGCCAAGCATTGGCGCCGAGACGATTCTGCCAGCTGTCCCCCTCCCAGGTGTCATGGCCCGGGTCGCCCGGCTGTGCCACAGAGTTGAACTCCCACACCTTGTCTCCAGTACGCGCATTAAAGGCGCGCGCGTTGCCGATACCGCCGATGGTACCGGCCGGCGTGTTTGCCCCAACGACGACGACATCGCCGAAAATGAGCGGCACCGAGTTATAGGGCACGACCATGTCGACGGCACCGTCATCGCCAAAGTCGGCGACCGGTTCCCCGCTGGCGGCGTCGAGTGCGCGCAGATGCAGCCCGGTGGTAAAGATAATGCGTGGCGCCATCCCGTCCGCGCCGGCCCAGTACGAGACCCCGCGTCGAGAGGGACGGGGACCAACAACCTGGTGGCGCCAAACTTCGGCGCCTGTTGCCGGATCAAGCGCGACCACACGGTCAGCCGCGGTCACGTACATGACCCCATCGACCACGATCGGTGAGGCCTGCGAGTTCGGTCCACGTTCGCCTTCCGCCTCCGCGTCGAGCGAATACCGCCAAGCCTCGGCCAGGCCAGAGACGTTGTTAGCCGTAAGCTCGTCGAGTGGGGAATAGCCGGTAGCCGCTAGGTCATAGCGATACATCGGCCAGTCGCTGCTGACCGCAGAGCCAGCCGTGTCGAGCCCTGGTCCGCTCACCCCTTCAGACGCGCCGTCACCGCCGCACTGCGAAAACGTCAGTGTGAACAGAACGACGCCGACGCCGGTTATCAGCCGCATTGAACGTGTCACTGGAACCCTCCCATAGCTCGAACGGGAACGTGCATTGTATCTGGACGCCGGGGACGCAATACATGCCGGCTGACGGCGCTCCGACGCCGACTATAGCTTCCACCCTGCGCGATACGGCTCGTCGAGGAGGGCGTTGGCTTCGGGCACGTTGGTGGCGCGCATTCGCGCCGCATCCCACTCAATCGGTTTACCGGTGCGCACGGCGAGGTTGCCCAATAGACAGATCTCGGTCAGCGGCCCAGAATGTTCAGCAAAATTCGACCCGGGGACGCCGTTACCCTTGCAGGCCTCCGTCCACTCCCGGTACACACCCGGCGACCGGGAGTATCTCTGGGGAGGCGGGCTAACCACGAGATCCTTGTGGCGCGCCGTCGGAAACACCTGCGGTCGCCGACCATAGATATCAGCCCCCAGTACCCCGTCGTCTCCCACAAAGAGTTGCCCACTGTTCCCACCCGGCAGTTGTTCGCCGTCGGCCAACTCTGCTGGACGCGGAAAAGCCAAGTCGCCATCCCGCCAAACGAACCGAATCGCCGGTCGGTTTCCTTTCGCCGGGAAGTCGTAAGTAATACGTGAGACAGCCGGTGCCGTCTCGGCGAACAACGGCGTAGTCTCGGCCTCTATCCGGGTCGGCTGATCGAGCTCAAGTGCCCAGAAGGCAGCGTCCATCGAATGACAGGCGATGTCCCCCAACGCACCCGTGCCGTAATCCCACCATCCTCTCCAGCGAAACGGATGATAAGCCGGGTGATACGGCCGCTCCTGCGCCGGACCGAGGAAGAGGTCCCAATCCAAACCAGGCGGACGATGATGTGCCTCAGTCGGACGATCGATGGCCTGAGGCCAGATCGGCCGGTTGGTCCAGTAATGCACCTCACGCACGGTACCGATCACCCCGGCTTCGATCCATTCACGAATCTGACGCGTCCCCTCGAGAGCATGGCCCTGATTTCCCATCTGGGTCACCACGTTCGTCTCGCGAGCCATGTTCGCGAGCGCACGCGCCTCGGCCACGGTTCGCGTCAGCGGCTTTTCGCAGTACACATGCTTGCCACGCCGCATCGCCTCCATAGCGATCACCGCGTGGGTGTGATCCGGAGTCGCAATGATGACCGCATCGATGTCCGCCTCGCGGTCTAGCATCTGCCGGTAATCCGCGTATCTACGGGCTGTCGGATACTCGCTGAAAGTTTGTGCAGCGTGCCCCGGATCGACATCGCAAAGTGCCGAAATATTCTCGTGCCGGCACCCCTCAACATCGGCACGACCGCGGCCACCAACACCGATGCCGCCAATGTTAAGCGTGTCGCTCGGGGCCTGCATCCCTCGCCCGAGCACGTGTCTCGGAACGATCATCATCGACGCGGCGGACGCGGACACGCCCGCGATAAAGCGACGGCGTGAGACCGTATGTCCATTCATGGCAGCTCCTCGGAAAACCGGATTACGTTTGCAGCTACCGAATCATAACGTGGGTCTGGGAATCTCCGCGTATCAACCTGATGACCGCAGTTGCAATACACTCACAAACTGGGTTGACCAGCGCAAGCTTGGTCTCGAGCAAAGGACGGTGACGTGAAGGTAACGGCAGTCGAAGCGAGGACGTGTGTCGTCCCTCTGGATCGCGACGTCGCGTTCGCGACACGGACGGTGCGGGAGCGGCATTACACACTAGTTCGAGTGAGCACCGACACCGGCGCGGAGGGCCTCGGCTTCTGTTACGGCGGCACCCGGGGCGGGGCACTTGCTACGCTGGCGGTGCGCGAGCTCCTGAGCGACTGCGTGGTGGGGCGCGACCCACACCTGTTGGAATCGATCTGGGAAACGATGTATCGCGAGACTCTACTCCAGGGCCGACGGGGAGCTGTGATACGGGCGATCGGCGCGATCGACCAGGCGCTCTGGGACGCCGTGTCACGAGAGGCGGGCCTACCGCTGCATCGGTATCTCGGCGGCTACCGTGAAGAGACGGTACCAGCGTACGCGAGCGGTGGTTACTACGCTGAGAATAAGACTCCTGATGACTTAGCACGTGAAGTCAGCGAGTACATCGACCTCGGCTTCGACGCCGTCAAGATTAAGGTCGGTGGTGTCTCAACACAGGACGACGCCGTTCGAATCGCCGCGGCCAGGGAGGCAATTGGTCCCGACGTGCCGCTCTTCCTCGACGCGAACAATGCCTGGCGGGACGCCAGTAGCGCCATCCAAGCAGTGCGCGCGTGGGAACAGTGGAGCCCCGGCTGGATCGAGGAACCGCTCATGCCGGATGACGTGCGCGGGCACGCCGTAATGGCCAAGGCCGTGACCACGCCGGTTGCGACTGGCGAGATCCACGCGACCCGGTGGGACTTTCTCGACCTCGTCGAGCGACGTGCGGCGGCGGTACTGCAACCCGACGCTGGCGTGTGTGGCGGGATCACGGAGTGGCGGCGAATCGCCGCACTGGCAGCCGCCCACGACATCACCATCGCACCCCACTGGCTCGCCGATCTGCACCTTCATCTCGTGGCAGCCACCCCCAACGCAGTGTGGGTCGAGTACTTCACGAACTTCAGTGTTCTGAACATCGGTCGGTTGTTCTCCACCGCTCCGGAAGTCGTTCCCGGTGGTCTCGCCTTACCCCAAAGTGCCGGCTTGGGAATCGAACTGGA
>DQEK01000031.1 GCA_003533545.1 Acidobacteriota bacterium
TTGATGTCCGGCAGGTCCCGCCCCGCCCGCCGTTTTTCCTCGGTCATTACTCTTAGATTTCGAAGTGCGGCATCGAAATTGCCTCGTTGGCGGTACTTGGCGTAACTGGCCGGAGTAGCACCGTCCACCGAAAAGGTTACCTCGTCGATACCGGAGTGTACGAGCCGTTTAGCGCGCTCTTCCGTTAACGCAAGACCGTTTGTGCTCGTGTAGAGATAAATGTGTGGAAATCGTCGCTTGATGTACTCGCACATCTCGACAGCCTGCTTGTGTAGGAACGCTTCACCGTAGTTAAAGAAGTCGATGCGAGCGAGAGCTGGACCGGATTCTTCGACCACACGAACGAAAAGGTTGAAGTCGAGCATACCTGCTTGCCGAGTGCGCGTGATTCCCGTTTCAGGGGCACAGCAGGCGTCGAAACAGGAGATGTTGCAGGCAGCTGTACATTCGATATAAAGGCGGGAGGGTAGTGTCCCAGCATCCACCGCGCGAGTTGGTGCCGTTTCGTCTGTTTCGAGCGGCAGCTTTAACGGGCAGTCGCCGCAAAACTTGGAGGTCCCGCCGTTGAGGTCCTGCCGTAACTGGCGCACCGCCTTGCCCGCCCATATGCTGCCAACCGTCTGGGTGCGCGCATCTCCGAGAACCCGCTGGACGTAGGGATCGGCGCAGCCACATACGACCCGTCCGTCGCAGGTGAGCACGAGCGTGGACCATGGCCACGAACAGGTGAACCGGCTCGCCTGATAGGTCAGCGACATGGGCCCTCCATCACGGTTCCTTGGTCACCTTACGCATGTAAGCGCCGAGACGTTCGTTTTCGTAGGTCACCGTGTTGAGAAACAGGCTTTCAATCAGGTAGGTCCGGTGCTCGTCCGCTGTCATCTGATTGAGTAGGTGATTGACCTCTCGCACCGTGTCTTCGAAGGTACGATCGAGAGCAAATCTAGTGTTCAAGTCTTCGTAAAGTGCTTCGAGGAGGGCAAGGAGCTCTCCGTCGAGAGGAATCGCAGTGCCGCTCGTTGTCGTGATGCTGCGCATTTCACACTCCAAACGTGTCAAGAGCACTCTGCTCGTCCCCGTGGATCTCGATGAATTCCTGGGCCCCGGTCATGGTGAGCATGGTTCTGACCCGTTCGTGGACGCCTGACAGCTTCAGCGTCCCGCCGGAAGTTGCTGATTGTCGATACAGGTCCATAAGACATCCGATGGAAGAGCTGTCGAGGTAGACGACCTGGGACACGTCGATGAGTATTTTGTGCTCACCGTTTTTAATCAGAGCGGCAACCGTTTCGGCGAATGCCGAGAGTAACGGATATATTAGTCGGGTTTCCCCAACGCGTACGATGACGACGCTGTCGCTGCGGTCAGTGGTCAGGTGCATGTGATCGTCCCCCGTTAGTCTGGTTCCGTTCGTTGCCGCCGGAGTCGGTTCCCTCAGCGGGCATTACTTGCCGGATTTGACGCGCAAGTTCCTTGCGTCCACGGTTGATTCGTGACTTAACGGTGCCGACAGGTAAATCCAGCCGATCGGCGATTTCTTGATAGGTCAGTTCCTTGATGTCTCGCAGTATTACCGCTGTGCGCAGTGTGTCGGGTAGCTGTCTTAACGCACGTTGCAGCATGGCACGGCGATCGCCATACTCGAGAGTCGTTAGCGGATCAGGTCCGCGGCTCGCCAGTGGCACCTTGGTCGCATCGACGCCGTGAACAGTCAGTTCCCGTTTTTTACGTACGCTCCGGTAATGATCGATGCAGAGGTTGCGGCTCACGCTGATTAGCCAGGATTGGAAATCGCCCTGCCGGTCAAAGGAGTTGAGGGCCCGAAAAATCTTCATAAAAACGTCTTGTGTAAGGTCCTCAGCGAGGTCGTGGCGGCCCACGAACTTGTAGGCAATGTGGAAGATTCGGTGCCTATAGCGCTCGACGATTGTGTTCCAGGCCTGTTGATCGCCACGGAGACAACTTTCGATCAGTTGTTTGGTCGCTTCCTGATTTTCTATGGGTGACCTGGCAAGCATGTGCTGTGGTCAGTCCTTGGGTAGACCGGCAAGCGGTGGCGACGACGCCGCACCCTACCAATGATACAGCTGGGCACCGAGAATGTTGTGGCGTCTGGGCCTTAGTCTGGGGTCAGGGTGTTCGTTGGGCTTGCTTAGGTGACGTACAATGCGGCGCCGATGCACGCCTTCAGGTTTGACGCTGGAATCCTGACCTGCGACGGCGTCGTGCTGTCGACAATTGCTGACCGCGCCGGTACTCCGACGTACGTCTACAGTGCGGCAACGTTACGGGAACGGGTTCGCGCGTTCATTTCTGGTTTCGGGGACTATCCGCACGCGGTGCACTATGCGCTGAAAGCCAACTCGAATCTTGCGGTGGTGCGAATCGTTCGAGCCGCTGGGGGCCTCGTGGACGCAAACTCTGGCGGTGAGGTTGAAGTGGCGCTTCGCGCAGGTTATGCCCCAGCTGACATCGTCCTTACTGGAGTCGGAAAAACCCCATCGGAGATCAAGAAGGCGGTGACGCTTGGGGTTAAGGTAATCAATGCGGAGTCAGCTGGAGAACTTGAACGCATAGCGGACACGGCGGTGTCCTGTCAGACGACTGCACGTGTGGCCCTTCGGATAAACCCGAACATCGCTGCTGACACCCATCCTCACATTTCCACTGGTTTGGTCACGCACAAGTTTGGGGTGCCGATTGCCGAGGCGCGGGCTATCGCGCGACGTGCAGACGGCCGGCCAGGGCTCGCCTTTGTTGGGCTTCACGTGCATATTGGGTCACAGATGGTGGGGCTAGAGCCGATCCGCGAGGCTGCGGCGGCTGTGGTCGAACTAGCGCGAGAGCTGCGCGATGATGGGGTGCGGGTGGAGCATTTGGATCTCGGTGGAGGGCTTGGAATTTCCTATGATGACGAAACCGTGCCCTTGGTTCAAGACTACGTTGCGACCCTAGTTGAAGCCGTGCGGCCATCTGGACTAGCACTCATCGTCGAACCTGGGAGGGCGGTGGCTGGACCAGCCGGAGCGTTGCTGGCGTCGGTGGTCGATATCAAACACCGTCTTGATGGCACGAGGTTCGTGGTACTCGATGCTGGCATGAGCGAGTTGATGCGGCCGACGTTGTACGGCGCGTATCACCGCATCACCCCCCTGACGGAGAGCAATGCCGAGCGGGTGTCCTGTGATGTGGTCGGGCCGATTTGTGAATCGTCTGATGTCTTCGGTATCGGTCGGATGTTGCCGTTGCCGGCCATCGGCGACGTCATGGCGGTGCTAGATGTTGGCGCCTACGGCTCAACAATGTCGTCGAATTACAACCGTCACCCGTTACCAGCGGAGGTGATGGTAGATGACGGGAAATGGCACGTTGTTCGACGACGACAGACTATCGACGATCAGCTCGCCTGCGAGGAATAGTTCTGGTCACAACACCTAGGTCCACAATGTTGATTGCGATAGAAGGATTGGATCAGAGCGGGAAGGCAACCCAGGCCGAACGGTTGCGCGACCATCTTCGCGGAGAAGGAGCTCGGGCACGTTTGGTGTCCTTTCCCGACTACGGCACCTCAATCGGAGAAGAAATCGCTCGGGCATTGCAAGGCGAACGTGAGTACGGTCCTGAGGCGATGCAGTTGCTCTATGTGGCCAACCGGTACGAACGCAAGGCCGACCTCGAACGCTGGCTGAGTGGTGGGCTAACTGTGGTGTGTGACCGTTATGTCGCGTCGAGCATCGCATACGGGGTGGCGCAGGGGCTCGATGCGGACTGGCTGTCGGACATCCAACGTTTTTTGCCATGTGCTGAACTGACCATACTTCTCGATATCGATCCGGCACTAGCGGCGGAGCGCAAGTCGGCCGGTCGGGACCGCTACGAACGGGACCTCGACCTGCTCAAGAGGGTACGCGCCAGCTATCTCGACCAGGCCGAGCGTTCCAACTGGGTCTGCGTAGATGGTAATCGCTCGAAGGACGATGTTACCGGCGAGATCATATCGGTCGTCACCGCGCGGTTCTCGCAGGCGTGAATTCCAGTACGCCACCAGCGTGCGGCTGAGGAAACAGTTTGATGCACGTTTCTGGGGCCTCTCTGTGGCTACCGCGTTGCTTCCGGTACGAAACATACGACGAGAGTTCGCGCCTGGACGACGCCGGAAGGCGTAATGGGCTCGAAAACGCTCTTCTACAGGTTACGATTGCACAGGGCAGCCGTGCTGGTAGTTCGGTGTGCAGGTTGGCCGCCGTCGCGTTTTGTTTGACTGCCACTTTGGGGCCAGCTCACCGCTCCCGTTCCAGATTTGGTCCTGCGTGAGTGATGAGGCACGAGGCTCGCTAGACCTCGACTCGGAGCGCGTTTCCCCAAAGTCGTTCAAGGGAATAGAAGTTCCGGGCCTCGGGGGTGAATACGTGGACGACGAAGTCGAAACAGTCGATTAGAACCCAGTCGGTGGCTGACCCCTCGGTTTGAACTTGCCGCCTGCCGCCGATTTTGAGACGGGCCTCGATACCCTCGACGATCGCTTTGACTTGCCTGTGACTTCCTCCGGAGCAAATCACGAAGTAGTCTGTGAACCCACCAGAATCTCGCAGGTCAAGGACGATCAGGTCCCTTGCTTTTTTCTCGCGCGCCGCCTCGATCACCCCCTCGATCGTGCCGTCGAGAACTTCCGTGGGTCCCGGCGATGTGGAAGGGGTTTCAGTCACGTAAGTGCGGTTTTGTGCGCGCTGCGGTAAATCCGGTGGCGCTCGATGTAGTCAATGACTTCCGCGGGCATTAAACCCGTGACGGACAGTCCGCTGGCGAGGCGCCTGCGGATCGCAGTGGAGGAGAT
Organism: Acidobacteriota bacterium; assembly: GCA_003533545.1. Classification (GTDB taxonomy): domain Bacteria; phylum Acidobacteriota; class Vicinamibacteria; order Vicinamibacterales; family UBA8438; genus DQEK01. The sequence continues at coordinate 4,835 of DQEK01000031.1, forward strand.
GTCAGGGGTGACTGCGTCGAGCAGCCAGATTGTTGGCGAGGTGCCCACCTCGACTCCACCGGGTCTCAGCTCGTCAGTTATCGGGTGCATCCGGCCCCGCAGTGCCGGAAGCTGGGCAGGTAGATGTGAAACAGCATGCCCGGGACGTGCCACGATCACGAAATGCGCACCCTCCAAAACAGCCGGGTAGTCGTGCCAAGTTGCGATTTCTGCGAACGCATCAGCGCCGACAATAAAGAACAACTGCGTAGCCAGGTGTCCCCGGTCACGCAGGCACGCCAGTGTGTTCGACGTGTACGAGGGCCGGTCGGATTGCAGCTCGAGATCGCACGGCAACAGGCACGCGTTTCCAGCGGCGGCGAGTCGTACCATCGCCAAGCGGTCTTCGTCGGAGGCGCGTGCCGACGCGGAGCGGTGCGGTGATACCCGGGACGGCAGTAAAAGCACAGTGTCGAGCGCGAAGCGTTGCCACGCGACGGTCGCGGTGGCGAGATGGCCGAGATGGATGGGGTCGAATCGCCCTCCTAGGACGCCGATGCGCCTTCGCTCACTCATACCGACGCCGTTACCTGAGCGTCGTTCGCCTCCGCATTGCGGAAAGCCGCCCAGATAGCTTCTAGGAGCCCCGAGACGCCCTCCCCGGTTGCGGCCGAGATGGCGTGCACGCTGAACCCAAGTGGTGAGACATGCCGTTTCAGGCGCTCGAGGCGTTCCGGTTGGTCGAGGGCGTCGGTCTTGTTCGCTGCCACAATCTGAGATTTGTTCCCTAGCGGCCCACCGCTT
>DQEK01000104.1 GCA_003533545.1 Acidobacteriota bacterium
CCTGGGACCAATTCGACGCGTATTTCGGGCCAGAACGTGTAGGAACACTGCCAAGCCGCGGGTTGCGATGGGGACTAAGCGCCATGGCGCGGTGGGACGCCTCTACCGCTTACCGTGTCCACCGCTATGTAGCTATTTCTCAGTATGTTGCGAGCAGGATCAGCCGATACTATAATCGTACCGCTTCGGTGGTGTATCCGCCCGTTGACACCCGCTTCTTTAGGCCCAATGGAGAACCACCCGGTCGCTATGCACTGATTGTGTCCGCCCTAGTGCCGTACAAACGCGTCGACCTCGCTATCCGCGCATGCCGGTTGGCTGGTGTTCCGCTTCGCGTCGTTGGGACTGGACCAGATCTTAAGCGTCTCCGCGCCCATTCGACAAATAGCGTGGAATTCCTCGGTGCCGTATCGGACCAGGAGGTTCGCGGTTTGTATCAGAATGCTGCCGTCGTCCTGCTGCCCGGCACAGAGGACTTCGGGATCGCTCCCGTCGAAGCACAAGCGTGCGGACGTCCCGTCGTCGCGTTAGGGCGCGGTGGAGCGTGCGAAACAGTCGTCGACGGACTCACCGGAGCACTTGTACCACAGGCGTCAGATGCTGCTTTCGCCGACGCCATTGACCGCGTGATCCACGCGCGACTCGACCCTCATGGGATCCGCAAACACGCACTCCAGTTTTCACGTGAGCGATTTCATGCTGAGTTCCACCGACAGATCGACGAACTCACACTTGAGCCAGAGAAGCGAGCTACCTCATGAATTCCCGGCGGCGTGAATTGATGCTCGGCCAAGTCGCGATCGACTCTCTGATCGGCGTCTCCATGTTCATCATTGCCTACATACTTCGGTTTGAAACCGGCCTTGTAGCCTCTCCAAAGGGTCAACCGCCGTTGAGCAATTACTTGCAACTAGCCCCCTTCGTAGGGGCATTGCTGCCTTTCGGACTCTGGGTGCAGGGAGCCTACCGACTCGGGCGCGTCCGGTCGCACGTGGACGACTTCTTTGCGGTTCTCGTGGGCGGCTTGATCGCTATTTTCCTGGGGCTCTCGACTACCCTTGCCTACCAGACGTACTACGTGCCACCGGCACTCAAGGAGCTTGGCACCTACGAAGTTTCCCAACTCGTCTGGCTGCTCTTCTTGACGCTCTCCACTGGCGCCTGCTACACCACGCGCGCAACGATTCGAACCATCTTGGAACGCCGATGGCGCCACGGGGTTGGATTGAAGCGCATCCTGATAGCCGGCACAAGCGACGTCGCCAGGCATGTCGTCGACAGGATGCTCCAACACGACGAACTCGGGTGCCGTATCGTCGGTTTCGTTGACGACAAGGCTGGTGGTGGACATCTTGGCTATCGTGGCCTCCCGCTGCTGGGAACGCTGTCTGAGGCTTCAGAAATCATTCGCCGCGAAAGAGTGGACCAACTCTATGTGGCGCTCCCTCTCAATGAGCACGTCAAGATGCTGGAATTGATCGAAACATCTAACCGCGAGTTCGTCGACGTCAAGATCGTTCCAGACCTCCTTCAGGTCATTGCTCTACGCGCGCGCCTTGAGGATCTCGATGGCGTTCCAATCATCAACATCAATGACGTGCCGCTTCAGGGATTAAACACTGTCGCCAAACGAGTTATTGACGTCGCTATTTCGAGCATGGCCCTGGCCGTGCTTAGTCTCCCATTCGCCATTATCGCCGCGTTAATCAAGCGCACCTCACCAGGCTCAGTCTTTTACCATCAGGAGCGCATGGGACTCGATGGCCGCCCGTTCAGCGTCTACAAGTTCCGATCAATGCTTGAAAATGCTGAACGAGACACCGGTCCGGTGTGGACCCGGAAGGACGACCCCAGACGCACCCCGGTCGGCCGCGTCCTTCGACGCTTCAATATCGACGAGTTGCCTCAGCTCTGGAACGTTCTCAAGGGCGACATGTCGCTCGTGGGGCCTCGGCCAGAGCGCCCCTTCTTCGTGGAGCAATTCAAGCAACACGTACCGCAGTACATGCTAAGGCACAAGGTGAAGTCCGGCATGACGGGTTGGGCACAAGTTCACGGCTGGCGCGGTGACACATCAATCGAGAAGCGAATTGAGTATGATCTTTACTACATTCAGCATTGGTCTATAGCCCTCGATTTTAAGATTCTCTGGCTCACAGTTTTACGTGGATTTTTTCACCGGCACGCCTACTGACGCCAGAATTGTTGCTATAGATTCATGGGCGCACGAATCGTTATTACCGGAGCCGCTGGATTTATCGGTTCACATCTCGCCGAAACTTTGCTTGTTCGCGGTCACAGCGTAATCGGCATCGATAATTTTCTGACCGGGAACTCGGCGAACATTGCCCATCTATCCGAAACGAATTTTTCTCTTCTTGAGCACGACGTCACGGAACACATTCAATGCGATGGTGCCATAGATTATGTGTTGCACTGGGCAAGTCCCGCGAGCCCTATTGACTACCTAGAGTTACCTATTCCCACGCTCAAAGTCGGCGCGCTGGGAACACACAACGCCCTCGGGCTCGCCAAAGCGAAACACGCGACGTTCGTGTTGGCGTCAACCTCTGAGGTGTACGGCGACCCTCTTCAGCATCCCCAGACTGAAAGCTACCGGGGCAACGTGGATCCAATCGGTCCAAGGGGCGTTTACGATGAAGCCAAGCGCTTCGCCGAAGCACTGACTATGGCATATCACCGGTATCACGGAATGAACACGAAGATCGCGAGAATTTTCAATACCTACGGGCCTCGCATGCGGCAACGCGACGGAAGGGCGGTGCCGAACTTCATCT
>DQEK01000046.1:0-2595 GCA_003533545.1 Acidobacteriota bacterium
CCTTATCTCGACGACAAAATCCCACAGTGGATCGGGAATGCGCGTGGCCGGTGGGAGGGTGACACCCTGGTTGTCGAAACCCGAAACTACGACTCGAGAAGCCGCTACAGTGGTGGATCCGAAAACCTGGTGCTCACCGAACGGTTTTCGCGGATTGCTCCAGGGGTCCTTCGGCAGGAAATCACGTTGACTGATCCGAATACCTGGACAAGTCCGTGGACTGTCGAGTTGCTCTTAGACGAAAGCCGAGAGGCGATCTTCGAGTACGCATGCCACGAAGGGAATTACGCGATGCCCGGTATCCTTGGGGGCGCTCGTGCCGAGGAGCGGGCCACCGCAGGCCAGTAACGAATTGATTTGGCCTGGGAGATTGGTCTCTGGGTTCTCGGGATGTTTGGCGCGTCGCCGGACTGGAAGGGTCGAGGGGGCTCGGGCAGCCTGCTCGAACGATGCTCAGGTTAGAAACACGGAGGAAGACATTGATGCGGACGCAGGTTACCGCAATCGCTGCGGCTGCTGCGGTCATCGTGGCTTTGACCGCTGTGGACGGCTGGGCGCAGTCGGGTGCCCGCGCGTTGAGCCACACCCCATGGGGGCATCCCGATCTGCAGGGGATCTGGAACAATTCGACCACGACGCCGCTTGAGCAACTAACCGACGAGGAGCGGGCTCAAGATCGGGCGGCGAGGCGTCCGGTCATCGAGGCGACCCGTGGCACAGGGGCTGCCTGGCCAGAACAGAAGGGACGCCTCGAGCAGCCCTCGCTGATTGTCGATCCGCCTGACGGTCGGATGTCCATGACAATGCAAGCGGTGCAACGCCTGATCGACCGCGAGAACGCTCGCGCTGGTCGGGGAGAATCCGACTCGTGGCTCGACCGCAATAGCTGGGAGCGGTGTCTGACCCGAACCTTGCCCGTCGCGATGATTCCGAACCTCTACAATGCGAACTATCAGATCCTTCAGACTCCGGACCACGTGGTGCTGGTTATGGAGATGATTCACGAGGCACGGATCATTCCGCTTGGGGACGGTTCCCGGGCGTCAGGCCGAATTCGCCAGTGGCTTGGCGATTCACGGGGACACTGGGATGGGGAGACCCTCGTCGTCGAGACCCTCCATTTCAACAGTAAACTCGACGGCGGCGATTATCAGCCGTCACACATCCTTCAGACTGGGCACCGTGGTTCCGGCGAGTCCCTTCGCTTGATCGAGCGTTTTACACGGGTCGATGCCGACACGATTGATTACCGGTTTACCGTGGAAGACCAGACCACGTACACCCAGCCGTACACCGTGGCTATTCCGATGAACCGGTCGGCTGCAGACGTGACGTTGTTTGAATACGCTTGCCACGAAGGGAACTACGGCATGGCTAATCTGCTCCGGGCTGGGCGTTCAGATGAACAGCAAGCGCTTGACCTTGCGGCACTCGTCTCGCAGCAGCGGAAGGACGCCGGTCACCCCGGTGTGCGAGAACCGGCGGTGCCGTTCGCACCGCTGGGAAGCAGGTGAAATTGGCGAGGCGACGCTGACGCGCTGGGACGGGAGTGCTTTACCGGGAGAGAGCGATGCAACCACGAACGGTGTTTGGATTTGCGATACTGATTGCTTCGATGGCGGCATCGGGAACTTCTGTGTTTGCGCAGTGGAGCCCGAAGCGCATTGAGTCTGACGGCTCTGACATTGCGCGCACCCCTTGGGGTCGGCCAGACTTTCAGGGACTCTGGAACAATTCGACCACCACACCGCTCGAGCGGCTGACTTCGGAAGAGCAGGCGCAGAGTCGCCGCGCGCAGCGGGCCGTGATCGAGGCAACTGGTGGTACAGGTGCTGGTTGGCTGGAGCAGGGTGGACGGATCGAACGCGAGTCGTTAGTGGTCGATCCCCCAGACGGCCGTATTCGGATGACCGAACGAGGAGTGCAGCGTCTCATCGCGCGTGAAGCGGACCGGGCTGGGCGCGGGGAGGCTGATTCTTGGCTCGACCGGAACACGTGGGAGCGGTGTATTTCTCGTACGCTGCCAACGGCGATGATTCCGACTCTCTATAATGCTAATTACCAAATTTTCCAGACACCCGAGTACTTCGTGATCATGATGGAGATGATCCACGAGGCGCGCATTGTGCCTATCGACGGCCGTCCGCGCTCGTCGGACGACATTCGTCAGTGGTTGGGTGATGCTAGGGGTTATTGGGAAGGTGACACCATGGTCGTTGAAACGACCCACTTCAATAGTCAACTCGATGGTGGTGATTACCAGCCATCGCATGTCACGCCCACAGGACAGCGGGGTTCGGGGGAGACTTTGACCGTAGTCGAACGGTTCACGTTGACGGATGCCAATTCGATCAACTACCAAATGACAGTGGATGACCCGCAGACGTTCGCCGTACCCTACACTGTCGCAATTCCGATGCAACGGTCGACTGACGACGTTACGCTGTTCGAGTATGCGTGCCACGAAGGAAATCACGCGATGGTGAACCTGTTGCATGCCGGTCGGGCCGATGAGGGGTTGGCTCTTGACGCGGCCGCCCTGGTTTCGAGGCAACGAATCGAAGCTGGACACCCGGGCGTGCGTGAGCCCGCGGT
>DQEK01000046.1:2931-3538 GCA_003533545.1 Acidobacteriota bacterium
CCGTTTGCGCCTATTCCCGATTGATGCGAGTCTTGGACGTGTTGTGGTTTTGGTCTTCAAAAACGAGAGGGCTATGAAGAGGTTCATGATTACTGTGGCGTTTTTGCTCGTGATGGCCGCACCGTCACTTGGACAGCCGTTGCGGGACTTTGCGTCCCCCACACTCGGATTACCGGTGTCCGACCCTGCACTCTCTGGCCTGATTCTCGATACCGTGACGCCGGTCCGTCCCGTCCGCGTTCCGACCCTCCAAGCGCCAGTGCGTTCCGATCCGGTGATTGGTTCTGCTGCGCCTTCGTCTGGCATCGGCTTTGACTGGCAGTCTGGGAATTCCTACAGGTGGTCGAAGGCCCCCGGCGGCCACGTCCGGATTCGTGGGTTGGTTCCGGGTTCAGGGTCGACGTGGACCGGATCAATTTCCCCTGGTGGGTCGACGATTGCCGTCTTCGACCGCGAGATGAATTACTGGCGCTACAACCTCAACACAGGAACACGGGTCAACACGACGACCGGAGAGGTGTGTGTCGGTCAAGGTGTTTCCGGCTGTTTTCGTTGACTTTTGAGAAGAGTCCGGAAGACGGACAATCGCCCAGTCCGCGGCTCGCCG
>DQEK01000046.1:3887-7666 GCA_003533545.1 Acidobacteriota bacterium
TGTTCGTCGCCCGCTCATGATGCGGAAATACCTCGCGTTTGACATCGAAACGGCGAGTACGGTTGACGGTGATGACTGGCGGTCGTGTCGGCCGCTGGGTATCACCTGTGCCGCAGCGTTGGCCAGTGACGCCAAAGCTCGTCCCGTTCTCTGGCACGGGATGACGGAAGACGGCGCTCCAGCGGAGCGTATGTCACGCCGTGAAGCACGTCATCTCGTGGACGACATCAGTGCCTACGCAGCCCAAGGCTACACCCTATTGACGTGGAATGGTGCAGGCTTCGATTTTGATGTCCTGGCGGAAGAAGCGGATGCCTATCCCGTCTGTCGTATTCTTGCACGCGACCACGTCGACATGATGTTCCAAGTGCTCTGTGAAAAGGGATTTCCAATCGGCATCGACAACGCCGCGAAGGCGATGGGGATCGCCGGAAAACCCGAAGGTATGTCTGGGGCTCTTGCGCCTACATTGTGGGCCGAAGGAGACATTCAAACCGTGCTCGATTACGTTGTGCAAGATGTTCGGATGGCCCTGCAAGTTGCTGAACAGGCTGAAGACGCCCGTGCTCTACGCTGGGTCACACGCCGCGGCCAGACTCGGACGTTTGATCTTCCGAATGGTTGGCTGACTGTGCGGCAAGCATGCGCACTGCCGGAACCGGATACGTCGTGGATGACGACGCCGCTCGACCGACGCGCGGTCACGCGGTGGATGACCTCGGATGGAGAAGACCAGCCACAGAAACAGGGGCAGGCGTTTTCTGGATAGGTGAGCTGGTACATAGCAATTTGTGGCCAGGGCGGATGAAGACAAGTCCCGCTCTGACGCCTCGCGCGGCGTGGTGGCGAACGGTGTTTTCGTCTCGGACATGGTTGTCCTCTGCATCTCGACGTAGGTTCTTCACGCCGGTGAGGTTTCTGTCGATATTTTCTGACGAGGCCGGTTTTGGTTACGCGGAAGATGCCCCCACTCGAGAACGTTCCAACTAGGCACCAGAGCGACCTTGCCGGTGTCTCGTATGAGATTTTCACTTTGGTGTCCTCTTGGCGCCCCTGCGGTCACGTATTTCGCATACGAAGGTTCTTCCAGACCCCATGTTTGTGGGCTTGACGATCACGATCGGTTCGCGTAGCGTGCTGTGAATGTTGTTGGGAGTCAGTGTGGTTGGGATTCTCTTTTGGAGCATGTGATGAACATCAGACTGTTTGCTGGTTCGGTCCTGGCCCTCTCGGTGATGCCTGCCGGAGTGACCGCGCAATCCCTCGCTGGCAGTGACCCGCATCCCGAGGTGCACACCTACGCCGCAGAGGACTTTGATATAGACCCGAAGGGCGTTACGTACGCTAAGGACATCGCGCCCATCCTGCGACGGAGTTGCGAAGGCTGCCACAATCCTAATGGTGGTGCGCCGATGTCGCTCACCACGTTCCAGGAGGTCAGACCGTGGGCGCGATCGATTCGGTTGCGCACTTCCATTCGGGACCGGATGGGCGCGATGCCACCCTTCTTTGTCGAGAAGGACTTGGGGATTCTCGAGTTCAAGGATGACCCATCTCTCAGCGATGAGGAGCTCGCCAAGATCCAGGCTTGGGTGGACAACGGAGCCCCGCTGGGGGACTCCTCGGATATGCCTCCACCTCGGGAATTCGCGGAAGCTGGGGGTTGGGCGCTCGGGGAGCCGGATTTAGTACTGCGATCGCGGGAAATGACGGTTCCGGCTATTGGACCGGATCGATGGGGTGACATTGGTCTCGTGCCGACCGGTCTCACGGAGGATCGGTATGTGAAGTCAGTGGAAGTTCGGGAGATAAACGACATGGCCGTGGACGCCGCTTCGGCCACAGTGGGGGGACGTTGGGTCTTTCACCATATGACCTATTCTTCCGGGGTGTTGAATGAGGCTGGGACGGGAATCATCGATGACACTCGCCAGAGTTGGCCCATTCACGAGGTTGGCCGGAACGCGGACATTTTCCCGGAGAAATTCGGCACCCTGTTGCAAGCGAATTCGGCTTTGCATCTGCGCGCGAGTCACATCCATTCGAACGGCATCCAAGAAACGAAGGCTTATCTCGAATTTGGCTTAATCCTCCACCCAAAGGGATACGTCCCAGAGTACGGTAACCGGGCCCGCATGCGGCTCGGCAACGGTACCGATATCGACGTTGTGCCAGGTAGGGCCGGTCAAGAATTCCACGCCTTCACGGTACTTGAGCAGCACACTAAGATCGTTGCCTTTGAGCCGCACCTCCACGCACCGGGGACGCGGATGTGCATCGAGGCGATCTGGGGCACAAACCACTTCACACTCAACTGCGTGGGCTATGACCACAACTGGGTTAAGCAGTACGTGTATGAGGACGACGCGGCGCCGCTACTGCCTAAAGGCACCATCATGCACGTGATCGGCTTTCTCGACACCACGGCAGGTAACGAGAACGTGGCGGACAACAGAAACTGGGCTGGAGGCGGTCGCCGGTCGGTCGCCAATATGTTCATTGACCTTGGCTATTCAGTTGAACTCACCGAAGAGCAGTTCCAGTCGGAAATGGCGGAGCGACGGGCCAGGATGAAGAGCCGGAACGATTACGACGTCGGATGTCCGTTGTGCTGGGCTCCGGTGTTGACCGAGGAGGTCGCGACCACCCAGCAGGGCGCACAGCAATGAGTCAGCAAGGTCCCCGTTCGTTAGGCGTCGCCGAGAGACCACTACTCATGGTTGCCCTACTGGTGGGATTATTCGTGTGCCAGAGCGTCTCCGCTCAAACCCGTTTCATGTACCTGCGGGGCCAGAGCATCCATCCCGCATACGAGGGTTGGTGGCCCAATGATGACGGGTCGTTCACGTTGTGGTTCGGTTACATGAACTCGAATTGGGAGGAAGAGTTCGATATTCCGTTTGGTCCAGACAACTACTTTGCCTACACCGAACCCGGGGCACTCAACGATATCGAGTTAGACGCAGTTAACCTTTCGCAGGTCGACCAGGGACAGCCGACTCATTTCTACCCGCGGCGTAATCCGTTCTTGTTCACGATTCAGGTGCCGGCTGATTTTGGCGAACAGGAGTTAGTCTGGACGTTGACGACCCATGGAAGAAAGAACCGTGTCTACGCCTCGCTGAGGGCCGACTATCGGATGGACCCGCAGGTGATGTCCACCGAAGTGGGTGGATCCTATGGAAGCTTGGACGATAGGTTGCGCACCAATTTGCCTCCCGACCTTAAGGTCGAAGAACCTTCCCGTCGGCGCGTCAGCGTGGGCGAGGCGGTCAGACTGGTCGCGTTCGCCAAAGATCCTGACAATTTTCCCGCTAGGTCAGACCGAAGCCGACTACCGCGAAGTCTCGACCAGTTGTACAGCGCTCGGGGGGTTGGTTCGGTTGTGGTTAGCGGGGCGCCTGGCCTGCGGCTGACCTGGTTTGTTTACCGGGGGCCAGCGAGTCAGGTGAGTTTCGAACCAGAGCAGCAGAAAGCGTGGATGGATTCACGCGCTTGGGCCAACTCACCATGGTCGCCTCCGTACATCCTGCCAGACGTTCCCCCGGACAACCAGTGGGTGGCCGATGTGACTTTTCGGGAGCCGGGAGACTATGTGCTCCGTGCGGTCGCGAGCGATGGTTCCCATTTTAGTTACGAGAACGTAGTGGTCGAGGTTACCCGCTGACGGCAATCGATGGGGCGGGTTGCTTACCCGGTCTCGCACGGCTAGGGTCGTTTCGTGACTCCTCCGTTCGGGGGCCGCACATCCTGGCCACTTCTCTCCGCCCTTACGCGGC
>DQEK01000180.1 GCA_003533545.1 Acidobacteriota bacterium
AACTGCCCTTGATTCCCGCTGGCGCCGCGGCTAGTATTCACATTCCATTTGAAGAGTTCTGACTCGCTCTACAGGCTCGGCCGAAGCCCATGCATCTGACGCCCCGGGAAATCGAGAAGTTAACGATCTTTACGGCTGGTGAGGTCGCCCGCAAGCGCCTCGACCGCGGGCTAAAACTCAACCACCCCGAAGCGGTCGCCCTGATCACGTCAGAAATCCTGGAGCGTATTCGGGACGGAAAGACGGTCGCCGAGTTGATGAAGCTCGGTCGGGGGGTCTTGACCGCCGACGACGTGATGGAAGGTGTGCCCGAGATGATTCCGGAGATTCAGGTCGAAGGCACCTTTCCCGACGGCACGAAACTGGTTACGGTTCACGACCCGATCACCTGAGGAAGCTCCTGATGGTTCCTGGCGAATTTAAGCTCGGAGATGAACCGATCGAGGCGAATGTGGGCCGAGATACCCTCCGGCTGGAGGTTGCTAATCTCGGTGACCGGCCCATTCAGGTCGGTTCCCATTGCCATTTCTTTGAATCGAATCGGTGGCTCGGATTCGATCGCAGAAAAGCCTATGGCATGCGCTTGAATATCCCCGCGGGCACAGCGGTTCGCTTCGAGCCGGGTGATACGTGTGAGGTGGAGTTGGTTGCGCTCGCGGGCAACCGTGCGGTCTATGGGATCAACGGTCTTGTGAATGGTGGATTGGACGATTCCGATGTGAAACAGCGGGCCCTTGCCGCGGTCGCCACGTTCGAAAGGAAACCCGCGTGAAGATCGAGAGATCCACCTACGCCGAACATTTCGGGCCGACCACAGGAGATGGGGTGCGGCTCGGGGACACCGATCTTTTTGTCGAGGTCGAGGCAGACCATACCGTTTACGGCGACGAGGTTAAGTTCGGCGGGGGAAAAGTCATCCGCGATGGCATGGGCCAGTCTGCTTCGATGTCCCGCGAAGGCGGTTCCCCAGACCTGGTCATTACCAACGCGCTCGTGCTGGACTACACGGGTATCTTCAAAGCTGACATCGCTATCCGTGACGGTAAAATTTCAGCGATTGGTAAGGCTGGCAACCCCGACATCATGGATGGTGTGTCTGACGGGATGGCGATCAGCGCCTCGACGGAGGTTCTTGCCGGTGAAGGGCGCATTGTCACGGCCGGCGGTATCGACGCGCACATTCACTTCATATCGCCTAACCAGATTCCCGAGGCGTTCTACTCGGGCGTCACGACCCTGATCGGTGGGGGCACTGGACCCGCGACCGGTACGAACGCGACGACCTGTACGCCCGGGCCGTGGAACATCCGACGCATGTATGAGGCCGCTGAGTCGTTTCCGTTGAATTTTGGTTATCTCGGGAAGGGAAATTCGTCGCTGCCTGCTGCGTTAGAGGAGCAGGTCCGGGCCGGCGCACTCGGACTCAAGCTTCACGAAGACTGGGGGACGACGCCCGCGGCTATTGACCAATGCCTCTCGGTTGCGGACCGCTTTGACGTCCAAGTGGCTATTCACACGGACACGCTCAACGAAGCCGGGTTTGTCGAGGATACCATCGCCGCGTTTAAGGGCAGGACGATTCACACCTATCACACCGAAGGTGCAGGTGGCGGTCATGCGCCTGACATCATCCGTCTTTGTGGCGAATCGAATGTTCTCCCGTCATCGACGAATCCGACGATGCCGTTCACGCGAAACACGATGGACGAGCACTTGGACATGCTCATGGTGTGCCACCATCTGTCGGCATCCATCCCTGAAGACGTAGCATTTGCCGACTCTCGGATTCGTGCTGAGACGATTGGCGCTGAGGATATTTTGCACGACATGGGCGCGTTCAGCATGATGGCGTCGGATTCTCAGGCCATGGGTCGCATTGGCGAGGTCATCTGCCGCACTTGGCAGACGGCCGACAAAATGAAGGCGCAACGCGGCCGCCTCGACGAGACCGGTGATAATGACAATGTCCGGGCCAAACGCTATATCGCGAAATACACCATCAATCCAGCGATCGCACACGGTATTGCCGAGACCGTTGGGTCGGTGGAAGTTGGGAAGATGGCAGACTTGGTCTTGTGGAAGCCGGCGTTCTTCGGTGTAAAGCCTGAGCTAATCGTCAAGGGGGGCTTTATCGCGGGGGCGGCTATGGGCGATGGCAACGCGTCGATCCCCACACCACAGCCTTATATCTACCGGGCGATGTTCGGGCATTACGGCCAAGCGCTCAACTCGACGTCGGTGCATTTCGTCTCGCAAGCCGGTATAGACGGTACGGCGCTCAGAGGGCTGGGTCGCAGGCTGGAATCGGTTAGTGGGTGCCGAACGTTGGGAAAAAAGGACCTTGCGTGGAACGACGCGACACCTAAAATCGAGGTCAACCCAGAGACCTACGAAGTACGAGCCGACGGAGAACTGCTGACGTGTGATCCTGTCGAAATACTTCCCCTAGCGCAGCGATATTTCCTCTTCTGATATGACGATTGTTGAAGCTGTGACACGAGAGGAAGCGCTGGAGGGAGGGTCGGCGAATTACCGACGGACCACGATCACGCTCCCACTCGAAGATCGTCAGAAAACTCACGGTCGACGACGGTCCGATGATGGGCTTGAGTTCGCTATCTCACTCGCGCCTGGTCTGACGCTGGCAGACGGCGATTGCTTCGTCTTGGAGGCCGAGCGGGTGGCAGTTGTCGTGCGGGAGGCTGCTGAGGCGGTCTACGTTCTCCGGCCCCGGTCCGATCAGGACCGGGCGTACTTTGCCTACCAGATCGGCAACCGACATCAGAAGCTCATGATTAACGACGAGGAACTGGTGTGTCTACGGGACCCAGCTGTGCGGAGCCTTTTTGAACAGCTGCACGTGGGTTACTCGGAGGACACCCGTCCATTTACCCCGGCGACGGTGGCTTCGGGGCCGCATCAGCACTGAGCGGAATGAACCGCGAGAGAGTCCAGCGGTAACGGTCTTGGGTTCAGATCGCATCCTCCAGATTCTGCAACTGAGCGACGGACTTTTTCCGGTCGGGGCATTTGCGTTCTCCGACGGACTGGAGACGGCCGTTCAGCAGGACGAAGTCGTCGATGGGCACGATATTCGTGTGTGGTTGGAGCACTACGTTGACATGGTGTTTGGGGCATCCGAAGGGCCCGCGCTTGTGCAAACGATGCACGCGTTTCCTGAGGACTGGCAGCGACTTGAGCATCTAGACCATGAGCTGAGCGCGCTGAGACCCTCTTCGGAGACACGCATGAGTAGTCGATCATTGGGATTACGGCTGCTAAGGATGTGCGTTGCGCTCTATCCTGCTCGGGGCCTTGAAGAGTTGCTAGAGCGAGTGGAGTCGGGCCGGTGCCATGGCAATCTTGCGGTCGTTCATGGCGTCGTGTTCAGCGTCCTCGACATTAGCGAGCGGGAGGCGCTGCTGGCGTTTGCCTATTCACGGCTTTCGGGAGCTGTGTCGGCGGCGTTACGGCTGGCGCCGGTCGGGCAACACGAGATGCAACAGGTGCTCAAGGATACGTTAGCGGGTGTCCCCATGATCGTCGACGACATCCTCAGAAGGCCAGCCTACTGCCTGACTTCGTTTGCCCCGACGCTGGACGTGTGCCAAATGGAACATCGGTATCTCTACAGCCGGTTGTTTCGATCGTGAGCATCGGAGAGGTGATGGGTATGCGAAAACCCGTACGGATTGGTATCGGGGGGCCTGTCGGGTCTGGAAAGACGGCTCTAGTGGATTGTCTCTGTAAGCGGATGCGTAGCGACTACAACTTGGCGGTTGTCACGAACGACATCTTCACTCGCGAAGACATGGAATTTCTCGTGCGTAGCAAAGCTTTAACACCGGACCGGCTGATGGCAGTCGAGACTGGCGGATGCCCGCACACGGCAATTCGGGAGGACGCGTCGTCGAACTTTGAGGCGATCGACAAGATGGTCGCTAGGTTTCCCGACCTGGACCTGCTCTTCCTGGAGAGTGGCGGTGACAACCTTGCGGCGAGCTTCTCTCCGGAGCTGGTCGACGCCGCGATCTACGTGATCGACGTGTCCGGTGGAGACAAGGTGCCTCGGAAAGGTGGGCCTGGCGTCACGCGGTCTGATCTTTTGGTCATTAACAAAACTGACCTAGCTCCGTATGTCGGCGCGGATCTCGGTGTCATGGATCGGGACGCTCGCAAGATGCGTGGAGATCGCCCGTTTGTGTTTACGAACCTGAAGAAGCTGGAGGGCGTCGACGACGTCACGTCGTGGATCCGGCGCGAACTGCTCTTTGCCGATGTCGAGCTTTCCTCATCCCTTCCTAGAGCTTGAGGGTGGCGCCAGCCCACTCTCGGTTCGCGACGTCGGGCGATCCGGTCGTCTCGACTTGCGCTTCAGTGTCCGGCGTGGCCGTACTGTTCTCAGCCACCAGTATCACGAGGTTCCATTCAAGGTGTCTAGGGTGCACTATTCGCCCGCCTCTCCGCTGGCTCGAGTGATCGTGATGCACTCGACCGCCGGCTTATTCGGCGGCGACCGCCTAGAAGCGCGGATTCATGTCGACGCGGGCGCTCAAGCCGTGGTCACCTCGCAGTCTGCGACGAAGGTCCATCCCTCGGGTATCTCACCTGCATGCCAGTCACTGCGTATCTCTGTCGAGACCGGGGGCGAACTGCATTACTACGTCGACCCCGTGATCCCGTTTGCTAATAGTCGGCTACAGCAGGAGATCCGGATTGAACTCGGTAGCGGTGCGCGTTTCTATTACTGGGATGGTTTGATGGCCGGTCGTGTCCGGAGCGGCGAGAGTTGGAGCTTCGCCGAAATGCGGTCGCAGACCGCGGTCCTCGTCAATGCAGAGCTTGCCTACCTGGACCGGTTCGAGTTGCGCCCTGCGGACCAGTCGCCCACACGGCGATGGGCGATGGGCCGGTACAGCTATATGGCAAGCGCGTTTGCGTACGACCCGTCCATTGACGAAGGTCGTCTTGATTCCATTCGTTCCGCCATCGCCTCCCCAGGGCCGGACTTCGTCTATGGTCTCGACTTACCATTTGATCGACTTATGGTCGGCCGCTTTCTCGCGGACAATGGGGTGAGGGTTCGACTCGCGCGGGACCGCTACCAGAGGGCCGTCCTGTCGCATTTGTCGGGTCAATCTCTTTCCCGGCCTGGCCATGGAGCCGAGGCCGTCGGCTCCACATAAACGTCAGTTCAGCTCGTTTGGTCTACAAGCTCGTCGTTTGGTCCGTAGGCCGCTCCCGTCAGCGGTAGAGCCAAGCTAAGTCGTTACGGGGACCAACCCTGATCAACGCCCGGCAAGGTGGCGACTCGTTGGGTTGAAGCGGACGACGCATTGCGGAACTCGCTGCCCGGGTCCGCAGTTGTCGGTGCGGTGCTCCCCGCGAACCCTCCGGGTCGCAGCTTACTGCCGGTGAGACCGATGCGTGCGTGTTGGGGCACGTCGAGAGAGAGGCTGTCAATCGTGCCCCTTGGCGTGTCTGGCGAGACGGCACTTTTGTTTACGGCGCACATCCACATGCTCGGTTAGAACAATAATGTGGGCTCGGACGAGGTGAGATCAGCACTTCTGTGTGTCGCATCAGGACCTACTCCAAAAGACGGCCCTTTCCTTCAGATCTCGGAAGGACCTGGTAATTCATTTAATTTGAATGACTTACGTAGAACCCGGTAACGGGGTTGCTCGTCTTGTGTGGTCCCAGCATCTGCACCTGAGCCTGGCACGGGATGTGCAATGTAACTGGCCGCTGGTTAAAAAGGTCATACGTCGTCGGTTGTTGCCACGGTGATTCCGGGTCGCGATCGGCACCAACAGCGAGCCAGGTATGCGCTACGCACTACGGAAAGGACAAGCTGTGTTTACCAAACGGGTCCACGAGGGCACTGTAACGAAACCGAGTTGGGGGACTTTAACGCCTGCGCTGCTGGCGTTGTTCCTTGGGTGGGCGTCCGGGGCGCCGTTGTACGCGCAGGACGTTTCGGTCGGCGCGGGAATGCAAACCAGCTTCATTCACCACCAACCTGCCGAAGGGGACTCGGTGGACAACTTCAGACTTAATAGTTTGCGCTTCTACCTGAACGGTCAGGCGTCTGACAACATTAGCTTCATGGTCAATACCGACATCAATTACGGGGGCACGCTGTTTGTCTGCCCCGAGGATGGCAGTTGCGGGGCTGGCTTTGGGAACCAGGGTAATGAGGTGCAGATTCTCGATGCGGTGGCCCAGATCGCAATATCGGATAAGTTCAATATCTGGTTTGGTCGGCACTTGCCGCCGAGCGACCGCGCGAACCTTCACGGTCCCTTCTACTCCCATCACTGGGCCGTCTTCAGCGACAGCCTGCAGGACGGCTATCCGTTCCTCTTCCAGGGTCGCCAAAACGGTGCAACCTATTGGGGTCAGTTCGGCAAGGTCAAGCTGTCTGCTGGAGCGTACGACGGGTCGTCAACGGGAGTGGGTAACAGCAGCACGAATTTGATGACCGCAGGACGTATACAGGTGGATTTCTGGGACCCGGAAGCTGGTTACTATCTGAACGGGACCTACTACGGTCAGCGAAATCTCTTGGCGATTGGGCTCGCTGCTCAGACACAGGCTGGGGATGTGGTGCCGGCGGTGATTGGTATGGACGGAACGGTGATTGACGAGTTAACCACAAAAACTGCCTCCAGCTTTGATTTCTTGCTCGAGCGCATGACCGGCAATGGCAGCGCGGTGTCGCTCGAAGCCGAGGTGGTGCGCTACGACGGGTTGGGGGGGTATCCCACTGTTCCCGGTTCCGCGTATCAAACCTTGACGGGTGGCTTCGTGCTGGCCGCCTACCTGTTCCCAGAGACGTCGGGACCGGGCCAGTTCGAGATTCTCGCGAAATACGGTTTGGCGACCTTTAGTCAAGACAGGAATGCGGCGTATCCAGACTTTGACCAGAAGACGTCCGAAGTGAACTTCAATTACATCCTTAACGAATTCAACGCACGCGTGATGATCTTTTTTAAGAAAACCGACTATACGGCTGTGCGTATGGATGACACGCAGGTCGGTGTCGGCTTACAGATTCAGATGTAACCATTCGTTGACCACCACAGGAGTGAACCATGAAATTTAAGCACGCGTGTTTCATCGTTTGTTTGGCCGCCGCGCTGGCGTTGCCGGTTGCCGCTGGGGCGCAGGACCCGATCAAGGTCGGTATCTTGCACTCGCTCTCGGGTTCAATGGCCATCAGTGAGACAACGTTGAAAGATACGATTCTCATGATGATCGACGAACAGAACAAAAAGGGCGGGCTGCTCGGAAGACAACTCGAAGCAGTTGTGGTCGATCCGGCCTCGGACTGGCCTCTTTTTGCCGAGATGGCTCGTTCATTACTCGAGTCGGAACAAGTTGACGTCGTCTTCGGGTGCTGGACGTCCGTGTCGAGGAAATCAGTGCTTCCGGTGTTCGAAGAGCTGAATGGCCTCCTCTTTTATCCGGTCCAGTACGAAGGGGAAGAGTCCTCGAAGAACGTCATCTACACCGGCGCGGCGCCGAATCAGCAGGCGATCCCGGCAATCGACTACCTGATGGAGGAAGTGGGTATCGAACGCTGGGTGCTTGAAGGCACCGACTATGTGTATCCCCGGACCACGAACCGGATCCTTGAGGCCTACCTGAAGCAGAAGGGGGTAGAGGAGGAGGACATCTCCATTAACTACACGCCGTTCGGCCACTCGGACTGGCAGACACGGGTGTCTACCATCCGGCGCTTTGGGTCCGCCGGCAAAGCGACCGCGGTGGTGTCCACGATCAACGGGGATGCCAACGTCCCGTTCTACCTGGAGCTCGCCAACCAAGAGGTTTCGGCCGAGGACATTCCGGTCGTCGCGTTCTCGGTTGGTGAGGAAGAGTTGTCCGGCCTCGATACCACCCCGCTCGTCGGTCATTTGGCGGCGTGGAACTATTTCCAGAGCATCAGTTCGCCCATTAACTCCGAATTCATCTCGACGTGGAAGACGTTCGTCAACAACACCGACCGAACGACGAACGACCCGATGGAAGCCCACTACATCGGCTTCAACCTGTGGGCGCAGGCAGTCGAGAAAGCCGGCACGACTGACGTGGACGCGGTGCTTGACGCGCTCCCTGGCACTGAAACACCCAATCTGACCGGTGGCACGGCGCGCGTGCTCGCGAACCATCACATCACCAAGCCGGTCTACATCGGAGAGGTGCAGGCGAACGGCCAGTTTGACGTGGTCTGGCAGACCGACGACACGGTGGAGGGAGACGCCTGGTCTGACCACCTGCCGGTTAGCGAGGACACGATAGGGGATTGGGTGGTACGGAAATGCGGAAACTACAACCGCGTGACCGATGTGTGTTCGGGAACTGCTTACCAATAAGGGTAGCGATTTCCGGCGAGTGTTATCAGTGAGAGAAGTGCGATACGGCGAGTGGCGGCCCTTGTGGCTGCTGCTCGCCGTCTGCTTT
>DQEK01000350.1:0-4809 GCA_003533545.1 Acidobacteriota bacterium
GCGCAAGATCGTCGAGAGTTTCCGTGACTGGGGCCGCGACTGTTGGTGCGCCCCAGGCGCCAGCAATACCTGCGGCCGCAGGTACGGCTGGCAGTTGGGTGATCTCCCCTGCGGATACGACCACAAGTTCACCTATAGCCACATCGGCTACAACATGAAGGCCACTGAGATGCAGGCAGCCGTGGGTGTCGCCCAACTCACCAAGTTGGACGGATTTGTCGCTGCCCGGCGAAAGAACTGGGCGCACCTCCGTGAGGGACTCGCCGACCTCGAAGATTTCCTGTTGCTACCACATGCCACTCCAGGTTCCGAACCCAGTTGGTTTGGCTTCCCTATCACTGTCCGCCCCGAAGCGCCCTTCAGCCGGCTGGAACTCGTCGAGCATCTCGAGAGTCGTCGCATCGATAGCAGGCCACTGTTTGCAGGTGACCTGACACGACATCCTGCCTACAGCGACATTCCTCACCGAGTTGTTGGTCCGATGCCCAATGCTGAATTAATTACCAATGCAACCTTCTGGATCGGCGTCTATCCGGACTTGGGCAACCAACAGCTCGATTTCGTTCTCGAAACGTTCCACGATTTCGTTTCTCAGAAGCACCTCAACGAAACGGGCTAGACGCATGGACCCCGAACTGCGACTCGAGTCGGGACCGCGGCCAGTTCCAACCGAACGCCGCCCGACCCATAGGCGACGGATTTCTGTCGTGGCACCGGCCTACAACGAAACCGATTGCGTCGAGGAGTTGGCACGCCGGCTCACGGAAATCTTCTCAACACTCCCTGACATAGATTTCGAAGTCTTTCTCGTCGAGAACGGATCAGGCGACGACACTGTTGACAAGTTGACGGCAATAACTGCCACCGACCAGCGATTCACCGTACTCCAAATGTCGCGAACCTTCGGCTGCGACAACGGTATGGCCGCCGGCATGTCCTACGCGACTGGGGACGCCTGCATCATCATGACGGCAGACTTACAGGATCCGCCTGAATTGATACCGACATTCGTAACGCTCTGGGAACAAGGTTACGATAATGTTTTCGGCATCGTGGCCAGGCGGCACGGAACTGGCCCAATTCGGCGACTCAATTCGCAGTTATATTATTGGATGTTGGCAAAACTATCCGACGACGCCGTTCCGAGGAATGTAAGTGACTTTCGTCTAATCGACCGCGCTGTCTACGAGACGGCAAACGCAATGCCGGAGCGTAATCGATTCCTTCGTAACCTGTTCGCCTGGACCGGATTTCGATCCATTGGTGTTGTTTACGAAAGACCCGAGCGCTTTGCCGGAACGACCACGACGCAAACCTGGAGACTGATTAGAACTGCAGTCAATTCTCTTCTATCTTCTTCTCGAGTGCTTCTGAGACTCATTCCGCTATTCGGCATGCTGCTTTCTGGCGCCGCCCTAATAGGGATATTCGGACTCGGAGTCAACTTCGTACTAAACGGCGTACCGTTTCCAGGCTTTGGAACGCTTCTCTGCGTTCAACTTCTAACATTCGGAATAGTGACATTCTTCTTGGGGATCATGGCACAGTACGTTGGACTCATCTTTGACGAAGTACAGGGTCGACCACATTTCATTGTCCGCAGAGTTATTCATGACGGCCTACCAATAGTTAAAGCAGCCGAAAGCCACGATGCCTAATCTCATCTGCAAGCGGAAGGACAGTTCACGTGTCTAACTCACTCGAGTTATCCAATACCGTTAGACGTGACGTGTTGCGAATGACTCATAGCGCACGGAAATCCCACGTCGGCTCTTCTCTTTGCTGCGTCGATATCTTCGCTGTGCTCTACCACAGCATTGCCAATATCGACCCTAAAGAGCCGGAGGCAGAAGACCGCGACCGGATTGTCGTATCCAAAGGCCACTGTGCAGCCGCTCTATATGCGACGCTTGCCCATGTCGGCTTCTTTCCTGTGAGCAAACTCGCTGAATATTGTACGAACGGCTCCCCCCTGTTCGGGCATGTCACCGTCGGCGTACCGGGCGTCGAGTTTTCTACAGGTTCGTTGGGTCACGGACTTCCGTTTGCAGTTGGTTCCGCGATCGCTGCCTCACGTGACGATTCTGATCGCCGTACGTTTGCCCTGCTCTCGGACGGGGAGCTTGACGAAGGATCGGTCTGGGAAGCCGCTCTTCTCGCCGCTCACCACGGCCTGGGTGGCCTAACGGCGATCATCGATCGGAACGGCCTGCAGTCATTGACTACCACCGAGGCCACAGTGGCTCTCGAGCCGCTCGCTGCCAAGTGGGAAGCATTCGGGTGGAACGTCGTTACGGTTGACGGACACAACCACGAGGAACTGAAGCGGGTACTCGAGTTACCAACCACAGGGCCGACTTGCGTGATCGCCGAGACGATCAAGGGCAAGGGTGTTGAGTTCATGGAGAATCAGGTTCTCTGGCACTATCAGCCGCCGTCAGATGACGATCTTGCGAAGGCCATCCGTGCCCTCGAACACGAGGCTCAGCAATGAGAAAGACATTCATCGCGACATTGCTCGACGAGGCGCGTCGAGATCCGTCCATCATGCTGCTGACCGGCGATCTGGGATTCAACGTGATTGAGGAATTCGCCGAGGAGCTACCGTCCCAGTTCCTCAATTGTGGAGTGGCAGAACAATCCATGATCGGTGTGGCCGCCGGACTGGCAGCTTCAGGCCGGCGAGTGTTCGTCTATTCAATAGCAAATTTTCCGACGTTTCGGTGTCTTGAACAGATTCGCAACGACGTCGCCTACCACAGACACAACGTGACCATCGTGTCAGTGGGTGCTGGGTTCGCTTACGGATTCGATGGCTATAGCCACTTTGGACTTGAGGATCTCGCTGTGATGCGTGCGATCCCAGGAATCGACGTCATTTGTCCGGCCGATCCTCTTGAGGCAGAGTTGATCACAAGGATGATTCTGAAAAACGACGGCCCTTCTTATCTTCGGCTGAGAAAGGAGGGCGAGGAGATCTTCCATGCCGAAGCACCGCAATTCTCACGCGGTGATGCGATCAGGCTTCGAAGTGGCTCTGATCTCACCATCGCCGCCACTGGAACCGTTGTCAGCCTCGCGTTGGAAGCTCACGACCGATTGGCGGACATGGGCATAGACGTCGAAGTGTTGTCAGTTCCGTTTCTTCGACCTCTGAGTCCCGACTGCGTCAAAGCCTCGATCGGACGAGGCCTGGTGACCGTGGAGGAACACTCCGTCAATGGCGGTCTGGGATCCGCTGTCCTCGACGCGGTCATCGCCTGTGGCGAAGTCCCGCACCTGCGGAAGGTTGGTACCCCCGCTGCCACCCCTTCCGATATTGGGGAAAGCGGCTACATGTGGCAGTCGGCCGGGTTGACCACAGAAGCGGTGATCGAAGCGGTTCAATCTCTCCTCAAGCCCTCCTGAGTAGCCTTGTCACGAGCGAATGCCGAGGGAATCGACACGGAAATCGAACAGAACGTCCGTGCGCAACGACTGGAGAGACTTTGACCGGATACAACCATCACGCTGAGGGCCAGACAGGCGGGAACGACCGGGGAGAGGACGATTCCGTGCGGGACCCGGCCGAACTTTCAAGCCCGGTAGTCCCCCGCGACTGTCCTTCGTGCAGAAGTCCATCGATCCACCATCGAATTGAGGTTCGCTCCAAAGTTGACTTGGAAATCAATCCAGGCGATGTACTCGACGAGTACTGGGGCGGTTTCCGCCGCGATGATTTCTTCTTTGATTACGTGCGATGTGGGTCCTGTGGACTCCTATACAACTCTGAATACCTTCGCGATGACCTAATCGCCCACGCCTATTCGGACATGGAGGACAACACCAGCGGGGTGCCTCAGCATCTACTCCGCAAGACTCAGGGTCGCTATGTCACAGCAATGGAAAATATTGCGCCTATGGATGGCGTCTATCTGGAGATCGGGCCAGACATCGGTCTCGCAGCCAAGCTCGCGGTAGAGCGAGGTTCGATCTCCAAGTTGGTCCTCGTCGAACCGAACCGCGCCACCCATAACGCCCTGAGCCTCTTGGCCCCAACTGTGGACACCGTCGTACTCGAATCGATTGACGAGGTGGACCGGGGAATCCAAGTGGACCGGTTGTTTCTTGTGCATGTGTTGGACCACCTAGCGAATCCAAGAGACGACCTAGTCGACTTACGGAAGCGCATGGCTGCAGGCGGCCTCCTGGCAGTGGTCGTCCACAACGAGGCTTCTTTCCTGCGTCGGGTTCTGGGTCGGAGGTGGCCGCCATTTCGGCTACAGCACCCCCAGTTGTTCTCCCGGCGTACGTTGACAACGCTCATCGAGTCCTGTGACTTCAAGGTATTGAAGGTGCGTTCCACCTTCAATACCTTCAGTGCTCGTCACCTATTCGCAACCGGGCTCTCGATGGTCGGCCTAGAACCGAGGTGGCTCTCTCGGGTCCCTGAGTTCGCTCTCACTGTGCCGCTCGGAAACATCATTGCAATTGCCGAGGCAACATGAGAGGCACCTACAGATCAGCCTGATGTCATCAAGGGGTCTTCGCCACCCCTGGGGCTCTTGGCCTTAGTTCGGCGTCGACGGTTGTTACCTCAACGTGATCTGCGGGTCGCCGTTAGTCACCCTTGACGACTAGCTCAATGCACGTTTCGATGCCAAGCCATTGTTCGTCGAACTCCTTCGGCAAGGTCGACATGGTTCACCAGGCCCAGTTCGTCGCTCGCACGATCGACCGATGGGACATAACGCTCACCCAGTCGCCCGGGAACCGGTGTCCCCCTGATCTGGACGGACGGTGTCCCAGGAGTTTCGGCCGCCACTAACC
>DQEK01000350.1:5130-5479 GCA_003533545.1 Acidobacteriota bacterium
CCGCCACTAACCGGGCGAGGCTCTCAATATCAATCGCGTCGGACGATCCGATGTTGTAGGCACGGCCAGGATCCCCGCGGACGAGCAGCGCAAGCAACCAGACCACTAGATCGGCTGCGTACTGATATGAACGGAAGGTCGTTCCGTCGCCTTCAACGATGATCGGACCGCCAGACAGAGCATCTCGAATGAAGTTTCCGGCAGCGAAGTGGGCATCGATTGGGAGATAAGGACCGATTAGAGCAAACAGTCGACCGGTAACGACTGCCGCATCTCCTTTGGCATTCGCGATAGATCCCAATAACTCGGCGACCCGCTTTCCCTCGCTGTAGACGCTCCCGGGTTCCAT
>DQEK01000350.1:5813-5941 GCA_003533545.1 Acidobacteriota bacterium
GGGTCGGGTCCTCCCGTGAATTCCTCGGAGACATGGCTCAACTCGGGAGGAAGACGACCGTATACCGCTCCAGAACTGGTGAAAAGCATCCGCGGTCGGTCGCCACTAGCTGCCAGATCGAGAACATT
>DQEK01000350.1:6274-6510 GCA_003533545.1 Acidobacteriota bacterium
CGCATGCCATC
This sequence comes from Acidobacteriota bacterium, assembly GCA_003533545.1. GTDB lineage: Bacteria > Acidobacteriota > Vicinamibacteria > Vicinamibacterales > UBA8438 > DQEK01. The sequence continues at coordinate 6,286 of DQEK01000350.1, forward strand.
GACGATGGTGTCAAGCAGGAGCCTTGGGTTCTCCCATTTGATCACTTCATTGACAGGAGTTGCTCCATGGATGATGGCGTCGGGTGTCGTTGCTGCCTCGAGAGGTTCCAGGACATCCCCCTTCGTCAACCGTATGGAGTCGGCGCCCGCGAGATGTGGTGAACGGGTGGCAAACGCAGACGGGTCGCGGGTCAGAACCTCGATCTCGGGTCCCACGCCGTTGCG
>DQEK01000119.1:0-2690 GCA_003533545.1 Acidobacteriota bacterium
GGGCAGTCAGTGAGTGCGCCTACGTGAAACCATCTCGTCGATTCTTAGGTCACATCGGTGTTGGTGCAGAAGTGAAGGCGTTTGGCGTCGTGATTCTGACGATCGTTGCTTGTTTAATCTCAAGGGAATAGGAGTTTTGGGACGAGTGCGTCGAGGGGCGATAGGTAACGCGCGGCAACGACGAGCGTGTCCACGCGGGGTCCCCTTCCTCGCCTTTGCATTGGTCACGTTCGCTCTGACGCACCTATTGGCCGCCGCGCCGCAGGAGCGGGCCGCACCGGAGACGCGAGCCTCGGTCGCGGTACTCGTCTTCTCGAACATCAGTGGCGACTCCGTCGATGACTGGATCGGAGTGGGGCTCGCTGAAACAGTTGCGGCTAGTTTGGACAGCGTGGACGGGTTGATAGTGGTTCGAGGTCGCTCGTTGGAGGTGGGAACACCCACGGCCAGTGCTGTTGGGTCGCCGCCAATCGAGGTTGCGCGCGAACTTGATACCAGCTGGGTGGTCAGTGGGGCCTACCAGCGGCTCGGGACGCAAATCCGACTCACGGCGCGAGTGACGGAAGTGGCAACCGGCAAGGTGCTGCGGAGCGTCACAATCGACGGCGTCGTGGAAGATCTGTTCGTCTTACAAGATCGGCTCGTAGCGGACTTGCGTACCGCGGTTGAGCCGGGACAGGGCCAACTGGTTGCGGTAGCACCGCGGGCACCAGGGGGGCCGCGTTCATCGAGACCGCAGTCGGCCCCTACCCAGCAGGGGACGGCTGACACAGCACCGGTGAACGCCGGGATCATCGACGGTCCGCCACCTCCGGAAGCTCCGGCGACCATTACCCGTGATGCGGAGGGCCGGGCAACCGTCCGGGCGGTCCGACTTACCGAACCACTGCGCATCGACGGCGACCTCGACGAGACCGTATACGAAACGGTCGAGTCGTTTTCAGGTTTCCTGCAACAGCTGCCGAACGAAGGAGCGCCGGCCACCGAACGAACCGACGTGTGGGTGTTCTTTGACGATACTAACGTCTACGTGTCGGCGCGGCTCTGGGACTCCGCTCCGGAATCGCAATGGGTCGCTGATGACATGCAGCGTGACTCGATGCAGTTGATCAACAACGAGCGTTTCAGTGTCGGTTTCGATACGTTTTACGACCGACGCAATGCCATGGTCTTCATGCTGAACCCAATCGGAGGTTTCAGAGATGAAGAGATCACGGATGAGGACAGACCGAACGGCGACTGGAATCCTGTGTGGACCGGCCGTCCTGGGCGCTTCGACGGCGGCTGGACCGTCGAAATGGCGGTTCCGTTCAAGTCTCTGCGGTATCAGCCTGGAACATCACAACTGTGGGGGCTTCAGCTTGGACGGCGCATACGGTGGAAGAACGAAACAGCCTATCTGACACCAATTCCGGCGTCCGCTGGGCCGGGGATGTTTCGCGTATCGGCGGCCGCGACGTTGACGGGTCTCGAGGTCCCCTCCGGCAATCGCAGGTTTGAGATCAAACCCTACGTGATCGGCTCTCTCGGGACGGATGTCAACGCGGTGCCGAAAGTGTCTAACAAGGCCGCCGGCGACTTTGGCGTGGATGTCAAATACGGTGTCACCCAAAATCTAACCGCTGACTTCACCTACAACACCGACTTCGCACAGGTGGAGGTCGACGAGCAACAGGTCAATCTGACGCGGTTTAGCCTCTTCTTTCCGGAAAAGCGTGAGTTCTTTCTCGAAGCCCGTGGCACATTCGACTTCGGGCAAGGGGTTCGTTTTGGCGGCAGCAGTAGTTCCAGCTCGTCCGGGCGGCGAGGCGGCGGTTTTCTCGGCGGCGGCGATGTACCTACGGTGTTCTTCAGCCGTCGTATTGGCCTCGAAGGCGGTCAAACGGTTCCCATCCTCGGAGGTGGGCGTCTCACAGGAAAAGTAGATGATTTCTCGGTTGGTGCGTTGAACATTCACACCGATGACACACTCAACGCAGGTGCGTCGGCGACCAACTTCACGGTGGTCCGGATTAAGCGTGACGTTTTGCGTCGCAGCCGCATAGGCGGCATTTTTACCGGGCGGTCGGTCTCCACCAAAGGAACCGGGTCGAACGCCGTCTACGGCCTCGACGCCGCATTTTCGTTTTACGACAACGTCAACTTCAACGGCTACTATGCCCAGTCGAGGACGCCCGGACTCTCTGGGGATGATGCGAGCTATCAGGCGGCGTTCACCTACAACAGTGACCGTTACGCAGTGCAGGTGGACCATCTCCTCGTCGGGGACAACTTCAATCCTGAGGTCGGGTTCCTGCGTCGCGACGATTTCAGACGCACCTTCATAACTGCGCAATACAGTCCGCGTCCCAGTGCGGTCGACGCGGTGCGCCAGTTCACGTGGGGTGGAAGCGTCGATTACATCACGAACGGCGATGGCTTCATTGAAACACGGGTTGCCCAGGCCAGATTCGGGACTGAATTCGAAAACAGCGACCGGTTCAGCGTCGACATCCAAGAAAACTACGAATTATTGGACGCCCCCTTCAGTGTCGCCACAGATGTCACGATTCCCGTTGGTGGTTACGGTTTTCGAGATCATTTTGTGTCCTACTCGCTCGGCCAACAGCGGCAGCTGTCTGGCACGGTGACATTCCAACGCGGTGAGTTCTTCAACGGAAGGATCACGGCGATCGGATATCGGCGGGGCC
>DQEK01000119.1:2998-4109 GCA_003533545.1 Acidobacteriota bacterium
GCGATCGGATATCGGCGGGGCCGGGTCTCGGTGACGCCTCAGTTTTCTTTCGAGCCGGGCGTGTCGATTAATCGCATCGAACTTCCTGGAGGACGGTTCACCGCGAAGCTAGTCACCAGTCGGATGACGTACACGCTTACCCCTCGCATGTTTTTCAGTGGACTTTTGCAGTACAACTCGAGCACCGACTCGCTCAATACGAATGTTCGTCTGCGTTGGGAGTATCAGCCCGGTAGCGAGCTGTTCGTGGTTTACAACGATGTGCGAGATACTGAGTTTCGCGGTTCGCCGGTGCTCGAAAACCGCGCATTCGTCGTGAAGTTCACGCGGTTGTTTCGCTTTTAGGATGGCGTAGAAGTGGGCACGCAGCAAGCCGAGGGACTTTTGGGTGCGGATTATGCTGTGTCCACTCTACCAAGGAGGTTTCGGTGACTCGACTGCTTCAGGTCCTTTTTGCTGTTGCGATACTCGCGCTGCTCGTTGTTGGCGGGTGGACAGTCGGGGCGGCGGCGTCCCAACGTGCCAGCGACCAGCAGCTCCGCAACGCGGGCGCCGACGACGCGAACTGGCTGATGTATGGGCGGACGTACGACGAGCAACGATTCAGCCCCCTGCAGCAGATCAACGAAGATACGGTCGGCCGGCTTGGCCTGGTCTGGAGCCGGGAGCTGCCCACCACCCGAGGTGTCGAGGCCACACCCGTCGTCGTCGACGGTGTCATCTACACCACGGGGCCATGGAGCATCGTCTACGCGTTCGACGCGAAGACGGGCGACCCCGTGTGGACCTATGACCCCGAATCCGATCGAACCCGCGCCCGACTCATCTGCTGCGACGTCGTGAACCGGGGCGTTGCCTTCTACGAGGACCGCGTCTATGTCGGAACCACCGACGGTCGGCTGATCGCTATTGACGCCGCCACCGGTGTCCCGGTGTGGGAAACGTTAACGATCGACCTGGACAAGCCGCTCGCTATCACCGGTGCTCCCAGAATCGCCAACGGCCTGGTTGTCATCGGCAACGCTGGGGCCGAATACGGCGTGCGCGGATACGTCTCCGCGTACGACGCAGAGACCGGCGGACTGGTGTGGCGTACGCACACCGTTCCGGG
>DQEK01000399.1 GCA_003533545.1 Acidobacteriota bacterium
CTGGTGGTCTTTGGAATTTTTAACGGAACCACTCCCGGACGATCCCGATTAATCCAGGACCATCGGCGGTTGGGTCGCCGATCCACCCTGGTGGAGTTAACCAGATGAAGGCGAGGATAGCGATGACCATCAGGTCGTACTGCCACGTGGCTCGATCAAACGTCCAGTAGAGCGCGTGCCAGACGGCGCGCAGCGGAAGAGTCAGCGGGTTTCCACTCATGCCGAGAGCGGTCCTTCCGCCTTGAGTGTTCGCCACGTGAAGTAGATACGGTCGATCACGGTTACTACAGACAGCACCAGAATGACCCATAGCACCGCACCCATTCGGTTGGTGAAGGCCCCGATCATCACAAGCACTATTCGCTCGGGCCGTTCCATGAAGCCGACTTTGCACTTTTCGATCATCGACTCAGCTCGTGCCCGAGTGTAGCTTGTCATTACCGAAAACATCATTGCGAAGGCTGCAATCATTACGTAATCCGTTCGTCCGAGCTCGGCGTAGAGAAACATTACTCCGACGAAAAGCGACAGGTCTGAGAAGCGGTCCATGACCGAGTCCCAAAACCCGCCGAAATCCGATTTCGTATTCGTCGCCTCGGCAACTTTACCGTCGATGAAATCGAAGATATTTCCGGCCAGCATAATGAACCCGGCCGTGATGAATTCGCCCATAGCGAACTGCCAAGCGGCGGCAAAGTTGATGATGACCCCGACAAGCGTCAGGACGTTGGGGTGGATCCTGAGCGCCACGCACGCGCTTATGATGGCGCGGAGTGGAAACATGCAGGCGGCGCCGATCGCGCCGGTAAATGTCATGCCGAAGACTGCCGGCCAGCGGCCGGAAACGCGAAGGCTATAATGCCGTCGGGGATGCACGCGCCGGCCCAACTCACTCTTGGATTTACCCGGTAGCCGACGCTGCGCACGCAGTGTAGCCCATGGCTATTCGCGATCTCAAGACACAGATCAGTCAGCTGCCGGAACAGCCCGGCGTCTACCTTTATTTCGATGCCGCTGGCGATACTGTCTACATCGGTCGAGCGCGGGCGCTACGCGACCGAGTGCGGAGCTACCTTAACGTCCATGGCGCGAGTCCAAAAACCAGCGCGTTGGTCGATGAAGTGACTCGGATCGAAGTCATCGTCACCGATTCGCTGGTCGAGGCGTTGGCGCTCGAAAGCCACCTCATCAAGCAACGTACACCTCGCTTTAACGTTCTACTTCGCGACGATAAGAATTACCCCTATTTGCAGCTGACCACCGCCGAGGCATTTCCCCGAGTGCTCGTGGCCCGTCGGGTAGCGCGTGATGGGAACCATTACGCCGGACCGTTTCTTCCCGCAACCCTTGCTCGTAGGACGATGTCTCTAACCCATAGGCTTTTCGGCATTCGGTCGTGCAATGAAGTGATTACCGGCAAGCGCGACCGTGCCTGTCTTGAGTACGACATCAAGCGGTGCGTCGCGCCATGTGTTGCGAGCATCTGCACCCAGGAGGAGTATGGCAAGGTAGTCGAGCATGCTCAGATGTTTCTCGATGGCAAAAATGAAGAGCTCATTGTTGAGTTGAAGGCACGAATGCTGGCGGCGTCAGAAGACCAGCGCTTTGAGGAGGCGGCACAGGCTCGAGACGCCATCAAGACGATCGAGACCTTACGAGACCAGCAGCAGAAAATGTCGAATGTTCGGCTGAATGAACGGGACGCTTTTGGGATCAAGACGGGCCCGTCTGGGACCGTAATTCAAGTGTTCCAAATGCGTAGTGGCCGAGTTATTGAGCGGGTCGAATTGGTTGCTGACACGCTGGCCGCTGAGACACCAAACCTTCAGGAGATCGTGCAGGCGGCACTGCAACAGTTCTATGAAGCGCGGACGGCACCGTCGGAAGTTCATTTACCGGTGGAGGTGGAAGACCGGGAAGACGTTGAAGATTGGCTGAGCGCTCAGGCTGGGCGCAGGGTACGGCTGTCGGTCCCCAAGCGCGGCGAAAAAAGAGGGTTGCTGGACCTGGCGACCCGAAACGCTGCGCTCGCGTACCGTTCCCGCTACAGCAGTGGGGCTCTGGCACGAGAGGCTGCGCTGGGCGAACTTCGCGTGTCACTCGGACTGCCCACGGTCCCGCGACGCATCGAGTGTTTCGATATCTCGACCATCCAGGGTAGCGAGACGGTTGGGGCCATGGTCGTGTGCGAGGACGGTCGGATGGTCCGCAAGCATTACCGTAAATTCCGTGTGCGGGGGGACGAAGTGGGCGTAGACCGGAAGGGTCTACCCGCTTCTACCCGGCGGTCAAGGCGTTCCCGGAAGCAGTCTCTGGCTGGGGTCGTCGGTCATGACGGAGCGCCGAAGACACCGGAACCTCGTCTCCAGGACGACTTTGCGGCTATGCGGGAGGTCGTAGGACGGCGCTATCGTCGCTTGTTGGACGATGGGGGGCCGCTTCCGGACCTGGTGGTTATCGATGGCGGTAAAGGGCAGGTCTCGGCGACCTACGACGCGCTTACGAGTCTGGGGCAATCCGACTTGGTGGCTGTTGGCCTCGCCAAGAAGGAAGAGCTAGTGTTTACCCGAGACGCAACTGACCCCATAATCTTCGAACCGAACAGTCCGGCGTTGTTGCTGCTGCAGCGGATGCGTGACGAGGCCCATCGGTTCGCCGTCGCCTATCATCGTACCGCTCGATCTAAGCGAGATTTCAGGTCTGATTTGGACGACATCCCGGGGATCGGACCTAGGCGGCGTCGTGCTCTGCTAGCCCATTTCGGCAGCGTGGCGAAGATCAGACGGGCTTCCAGGGAGGAGTTAGTTCCCGTGCTCGGCGCGAAGGTCGCCGACGCTGTGCTTGGCCACTTTTCGGACCGGGGCCGAGCCACTACCGACTTGCCCTGACCCGGTTTCAGGCCATATGCTGTCCAAGTTTGCCAGACATCGGCCAGAGTCTCACCGTTCTTGCTGTCCTGCTGTTTTCTCTGACCATCCACGAGATGGCGCATGCCGTGACCGCGGATTGGTATGGGGACCCTACCGCGAGACGATTAGGCAGGATCTCACTGAATCCCCTCGTGCACATCGACCCGGTCGGTACGGTTCTACTCCCTCTTCTAGGGTTGTTCTTAGGCGGATTCGTGTTTGGTTGGGCCAAACCTGTGCCAGTTAACCCAGCGAACCTACGGAATTACCGCCGCGATTTCCTGGTGATCGCCCTCGCCGGTCCAGCCAGCAACATCGGCTTGGCTATCTGTGCGTCGGTGTTGCTTGGGATGGTGCCTGGTGGGCTTGGTGCTTCTGATGGAGCTTCGGCGACGATCGCGACGTTAGGTTTTGCCATGCTGCAGCTGAACCTGCTGCTGGCGGTGTTTAATATGTTGCCGATCCCTCCGCTGGACGGCGGTAACGTGCTAGCCGGTGTGCTCCCGGAGGACTTGGCGACGGGCTATGATCGACTGGTTCGGCCTTACGGGTTTCTCATACTCGTTGTGCTGATGTGGAGTGGCTGGCTCTACCGCCTGATCGGTCCGCCGTTATCGTTCCTGATGGGGTGGTTGTTACCGTGAAAACCCGCGTCGTTTCCGGAATGCGTCCGACAGGCAAGCTTCACCTCGGTCACTTGGTTGGTGCCCTGCGCCAGTGGACCGACCTGCAGTCGGCGCACGACTGTATGTATTTCGTGGCCGACTGGCATGCCCTGACCAGCGAGTACAGTGACACCGGAGGGGTAACCGACTACGCGTACGACAACGTGGCCGATTGGATCGCGGCTGGCGTCGACCCTGACCAAAGCACGCTGTTTGTGCAGTCACTTGTGCCGGAACACGCCGAGCTGTACCTGCTTCTGTCGATGGTGGTCCCGATTCCGTGGCTCGAAAGGGTCCCAACCTATAAGGAACAAATCGAACAACTCAAAGAGAAGGACCTTTCGGCGCTGGGGTTTCTGGGGTATCCATTGCTGCAGGGGGCCGACGTCCTGATCTATAAGGCGAACTACGTGCCGGTTGGCGAAGATCAGGTGGCGCACCTCGAATTAAACCGCGAGGTCGTTCGACGGTTTCACAAGTTTTTCGGTGAGCTGTTCCCAGAGCCGCAGCCACTCCTGACATCTTTTCCCCGGTTACCGGGCCTCGATAACCGAAAGATGAGCAAGAGTTACCGCAATACAATCGACCTGTCTGACGATGCCAACACTGTGAAAAAGAAGGTCATGCGCATGTATACGGATCCAAAC
>DQEK01000452.1:0-2941 GCA_003533545.1 Acidobacteriota bacterium
TTGATCCAGTGCGACAGTTGCAAGCGCATCCTCTATCACGAGCCGAACAGCCTAGAAAATTCTAAGGCGCCGATCGATTCGGCGCGATGAATACCGCCGTAACCAGCTACCGCTAGCACTCACTGAAACCAGACGTTCAACAAAAGCGGTCGGACAGGACACCCGTGCCACAAACGGCCAACGGAAGTTGGGGCAACAAACGATTGACCCTCACGGCACCGAGGTCAGTGATGGTTAGGCGGGCGTCTGTGCCCAGCCACGGCACAAACCCTACCCATTTATTCGCTGAAGCCGCCCATGTTTCGGGCGGGCTTCTAGTCACGAAGTATCCGTGCCATTCGGCCAGTGACTGCCCACACAGGGCTGGAGGAGAGAAACGACCACTCCGCTCGGACGGAGATCGTTAGTGTCACGATGGAACCTAGATTCCACTGTGTACACGACGACCAGGAAGCTGGCATGAAACTCGCTTCGCTGTAGGGTGCTCAAAAGATCCACGTGAACAAGACTGAACGTGTGTGAGAAGCGGGAACACATCCGGCACCCAAACCTCCCGTCTCTGGAATACGCCGTTAAGAGCGTTCCAGGACGCTTCGCGCCGCTGGCTACCTCCACCGCTCCTGTGACGGACGCCGCCGTCTAACAGACCGTCCTACTCAGCCTGCTGCCGCAAGAACGCGGGTACATCGTAGTCATCTGCCACCGCAGCCGACTCGAGGCCCAGCGATGCATCGGCTGTGTGGCCCGTCTCAACAGGCTCCGGTATTGGCAGGTCGATCGACGGGCGCCTGGACACCGTGTGCCGACCACCGCCAACGGACTGTTCCTGAGGTTCCTCGTGGTGCCAATCGGCGTACCGCTGCAAGTCGACCGGGGTCTTCGCTACGGCGCGCTCTGCGTTCGACTGGGTTCCCTCGCGATCGAATCCGGTCGCAATAACAGTGATTTTTACTCGCCCCTCCATTGCCGGGTCTTCGACGGCGCCAAAGATGATGTTGGCATCCTCGTGCGCCGCACCGTGGATGACAGAGGTAGCTTCACTGACCTCCACAAGAGAAAGATCAGGGCCACCGGTGATGTTGATGATGACGCCTCGCGCGCCTTCGACTGAAGCGTCCTCGAGCAGTGGACTCGACACCGCCTGTTCCGCAGCATCAAGCGCCTTGGTCTCACCGGATCCCACCCCTGTCCCCATGATGGCGAACCCCATTCCGGACATGGTTGTAGTCACGTCAGCAAAGTCGAGATTGATCAAGCCCGGAACCAAGATGAGATCGGAAATGCCCTGGATGGCCTGGCGAAGCACATCATCGGCTGTTGCAAAGGCGTCAGACAAAGTCGTTGAACGATCGGTGGTAGCCAGCAATCTGTCGTTAGGAATCGTGATGACAGTGTCGACGCAGCCGCGCAAGTCCTGGAGTCCGCGCTCGGCCTGCAGAGACCGATGTCTCCCCTCAAACGCGAACGGCTTGGTCACAACCGCTACGGTCAGAGCACCCAACTCACTTGCGAGGTTTGCGATGACTGGCGCGGCCCCGGTACCGGTCCCCCCACCGAGCCCCGTTGTCACGAACACCATGTCCGCCCCGTCAAGTAAAGGGATGATGTGCTCTGTGTCTTCGAGTGCCGCCTGCCTACCGACGTTGGGATCGGCACCGGCGCCGAGCCCTTTCGTGAGTTTTTCTCCAATCTGCAGACGGATTGGAGCCACGCTGCGGCCGAGTGCTTGGGCATCAGTATTCGCAACGATGTACTCGACTCCTTCGAGGCCAGATCGCACCATGCGGTTCACGGCGTTACTACCACCGCCCCCAACCCCCACCACTTTGATTCTGGCCCCGATATGGTTAGTGCCCTCGATCGTCAACCGGAGACTCGACTCAGGTCCCCCAGTGCCGTCAGCGAACGCGTCGTCCGGTCGATCGGTCAACATTGAAGAATCCATCTACCCCCCTGTCCGTTCCGGTTTCAAAACTGCTACTTCGAGCGGCGAAACGACCGTCACCGCCGACCGCAAGTGACACTAGAAAAAACTCCTAAATAACCCCCGAAAGCGATCGGTCATCTTGCCAAACGTCCCAACCCCGAGAGCACGATCTGATTCCTGCATCTGAATCCGATGCGCGAACTTGACCAGTCCGACTCCAGTGGCGAACGACGGACTATTGACGTGATCCGTCAGTCCACCGACCTCAACGGGATAACCCCGACGAACCGGCAGATCAAAAATTTGCTCGGCGATCTCGGCCATACCTTCGAGCAGAGCCCCGCCACCGCACAACACAAGACCCGAGTGCAGCGATCGCTCATAGCCGGCGCGTCGGATCTCGTCCCACAATGCGTGGAAAACCTCTTCGGCGCGCGGCTGCAGGATTTCCGACAGAATCCGGCGGGACATGACACGGGGCGGCCTTCCCCCGACACTCTCGACCGTAATGGTTTCGTCCTCTCCCACCAGCGAGGACAGCGCGCACCCGCTCCTTCTCTTAGTTTTCTCCGCATCCGGAATTGGTGTCCGAAGTCCTACCGCAATGTCGTTGGTAAAGTGATCGCCCCCCATCATGACCACACCGGTGTGCCAAAGACTGCCCCGCTCGAAGATCGCCAGGTCGGTGGTACCCCCGCCAATGTCGACCAGGGCGACGCCCAACTCCCGTTCGTCAGCAGTAAGAACAGCTTCGCTTGCTGCCAGCTGCTCGATAATCACGTCAGCCACCGCGACGCCGGCTCGGTTCACACAGGTAACGATGTTTTGCTTCGAAGTGATGCTACCGGTCACGACGTGCACGTTGACCTCAAGACGGGTACCACTCAGGCCTATGGGGTCCCCAATGCCATCCTGGTCGTCAACAACGAAATCCTGCGGCAACGCGTGCAGAATCTCTCGCCCGGTGGGTAACGCCACCCCCTTGGCGGCGTCGAGGGCACGGTCGACATCCTC
>DQEK01000452.1:3346-7953 GCA_003533545.1 Acidobacteriota bacterium
GCACCAGATAGTCCGAGATGTACTGAATCGATCTCCACCCCACCGGTCAACTCCGCCTCATCGATGGCCGTCTTGATCGACTCGACGGCCGCTTCAAGGTTCACGACCACTCCACGCCGGATCCCCTCAGCCTTGGCAACACCGATGCCGATAATGTCGAGACCTTCATCCTCACGCGACTCGGCCACGATCGCAGCAACCTTCGACGTTCCGACATCGAGACTGACGAGATAGTGTTCCTTGCGTGCCACACGCCCTCCGTCCGCAACCAGTTATCGCGGTGTGTCGTCGTCAACGCCACGCCCAGACCATCCGGGCCTCGCGGCGGTGGCCCACTCGCTCGCCGCGGGTACCAGAGCCGCACCGTCTAACCGCCGAGTCCGGACGCCTCTTGACGGGTCGGCTGGACCCACGTACACCCGCTTGCCAAACCGCAAATCGACGTAATCAATCCCGGACACCTGCTCACGAAGCGTGGGTGCTAGTTCGGCATAGAACCCTAGTCGTTCAAGAAACTGCTCCCCACCTAGATGAAGCAGAGCTGGGTCGTCGCTGAGCAGCACTACTGCGTCGTAGGGGTCAGCCACGTCGATTTGAGAGATGGAATCGAGCCACTCTGGCGTCGTGGCCAACTGCTGGATCAGGCGGCTGGCCAACGCCATCCGGTCCGGGTTGACTACGGGGGTGCCGGTGCCGACCGAGCCCAACCCGTCGATGATCGGCAAATCAAGCCCGGCGAATCGTGGTCCGTACTCGTCGATGATCTGGCCCCCAGCATCGACCAAATACAACTGTTCTGAGAACCGAGCAACGGCCAGCGGTCGCCGCTCAGTCACGAACACTTCGATCGTCGACGGCAAAACACGCCGGAGCGCTCCATCCTGAATCCAGGGGGAAGCTAGGAGTCTGCGTCGCTCGCGATCCAGATCGACCGCAAAGATATTCGTCCCGCTCACGCCCTCAACAAGCGTCAGCACTTCGCCCTCCGATAACTGACTGTGGCCTCGCACCACGAAGTCGGCCACGTCAAGAAATGGTGCGGATAGGAGCGCAAGCGATGCCTGGTAGCCACCACCGACAAAAACGATCGTAAGGATTCCCCCGCGGACGAGGCGCCACCAACCCCGACCGGCGACGCGGGCCAGGCGCAGTGGGTGTTGCGACCGATGGAACCCTTTGTCCGGCCGGGCTTGTACGGTCACGAGATTTCACTCCCTGGCTGACGGTCAGCATCTACCGCCTTCTGCCGAGCGGCGAGCAAACGATCACCCAGCCCCCCAATCGAACCCGCACCAAGGGTCACAACCAGGTCGCCGGACCGTGCCACATCGGAGACTAGAGCCAGCGCCTCACCCAGCGTCCCAGCATGGTGCACCGGCCGGTCGGTCTCTTGGCGAACCGCATCCGCCAGACGCCCAGCCGTAACACCGGAAATCGGCGATTCGCCGGCTGCAAAAATATCAGTCAGCACGACGACATCGGCGACCGAGAGCACGCGCGCAAACTGCTGAAAACACCGTGCCGTTCGAGAGAAACGGTGGGGCTGGAACACTACAATGAGACGCTTGTGGGACTGGGTACGAGCCGTCGCCAACACCGCCGCCACCTCGGTCGGATGGTGCGCATAATCGTCCACCACCCGCATGCCAGCAACTTCACCCTTGAGTTCGAAGCGGCGATTAACCCCTTCGAAGTTGGCCAATGCCGACACGATGCGGTCTGGGACGAGCCCCATCTCCAACCCGACGGTGAACGCCCCTAGCGCGTTGAGTAGGTTGTGCCGCCCCGGAATACCGACATGCAACCGGACGTCCGTCGAATGCCCGCCACTGGACACGGACACGCGGCAATGGGAACCGGCAGCGTGGTAAACCGGCTCTTCGCCGACGATGGTCGCCGTGCCGTCCTCAACCCCATATGTCACGACCCGCCCAGCGATCCGATCTCGAAGTCTAGATAGCTCCGGATCGTCAGCGCACAAGACTACCGAACCCGTGGGCACTACACGATTAACAAAGCCAACGACCGTATCCCGCAGTCGGTCGAACGTGACGTAGTGGTCTAGGTGTTCCTCCTCGAGGTTGGTAACCACGGCAACCCGTGGCGTCAGTTCGAGCAAAGAAGGTTCGCTTTCGTCCGCCTCGACGACGAAGTGATCTCCCCGGCCAATCCGAGTGTTTCCACCAAAGGCCCCGACGTATGCACCGATGACCACAGAGGGGTCCAATCCACATTCAGCCAACATAACGGCGACCATCGACGCAGTCGTGCTCTTGCCGTGCGTTCCTGTCACCGCTACTGTCGCACTAGACCGGGTAAGCCCCGCCAGCATGACACCGCGCGGTATCACTGGCAGGCGCCGGCGCCGTGCCTCCAGCACCTCGGGATTGTCTTCGGCGACCGCCGCCGAGACGACCAAGGCATCCGCCTCGCCGACCCACCGTGCGTTATGGCCCGTCTGCACACCGATCCCGAGTTGACACAACCGCGCCGTCACCGCCGAAGTGAGAACATCCGACCCCGTAACGTCGTATCCCAATGCGTTCATCATCACAGCGACGCCGCTCATTCCGATACCGCCTACCCCAACGAAGTGCACCCGCCGCGTACCTGGCGGCAACCCATGGGCGCCATCAGACCAAGTCGACCGACGGTCACCAGCACCTAAAGACATCGACGCGCCAGTCACCACCCCGCCATTTGCTCGGCCCGGTCAACGATGACCTCAGCCGCGTCGGGCGTAGCCAAGGTCTGAGCAGAAGCGGCCATTCGGCGCTGTCGTTCCTCGTCACACAACAGTGCGATTACGCTGGAGGCCAACGTCGCGCCGTTCAAGTCGCTCTGAGGTAGCAGAACCGCCGCCCCTGCCCGAACAAATACCTCCGCGTTCGCTTGCTGGTGCCCATCCGCCGCCCCGGGAAACGGCACCAGTACGGAGGGCCGTCCCGCCGCAGCCACTTCAGCCAGAGTAGTTGCACCAGCTCGGCAAACAACAACGTCGGCGTCACGTATCAACTCGACCATCTTTTCTATGAACGGTTCGACGCGAGCCCGCAATCCCAACTCGGCGTAAACCCGACGTACTTCGATGCAGTCCTTCGGTCCGGTCTGGTGGGTCACAACAAGGCGCGCCCCTAGCGTAGTGAACTGTGGTGCGGCGGCCATCATCGCCAAGTTGATCGCATGGGCTCCCTGCGAGCCTCCAGCGACGACTAGGTGCGTGTGCGCACGCCGTTCCGTTCTGGGCGCCCGCGCAAAAAAACCGACCCGAACCGGATTGCCACTGACGAATGCCTTCCCTCGAAAATAGGGCGCCGCCACCACATGAGACACCGCCGCGGCCGTCACAAACCGAGCTAGCAGCCGATTGGTGATACCCGGTATCGCGTTTTGCTCCAGTACTAGCGTGGGGACCTTTCGCCACGCTGCCGCCAACACCACGGCGCCAGCAGAGTAGCCTCCCAAACCAACGACCAAATCCGGTGCCACCCGCGCAACGACCTCCCGTGCATCCCACATGCTGAAAGGTAGCAACGTGAGCCCACGGACTAACGCCCTCGCGGACTTGCCCTTTAGCCCAGCACTCCGAACTAACCGGTGCTCGTAGCCCCGACGGGCGACTTCCTTTATCTCCTGTCCACGGCCAGTTCCCGCGAAAACGACACGCGAACTCGGGTACCTCCGCCGGATCTCCTCTGCCAGGGCCAGCCCGGGATAGAGGTGTCCCCCAGTGCCTGCGCCACTCATTAGCACGGTGGGTGGTCGGTCGGTCATGCCGTAAGGCGCCGTATTCGCCTGAACTCACACTCATACGTCAGCCGACGCGTGCTGAGACACGTTGAGCAAAATGCCCATACCAAGGAGACAGACCAGCAGCGATGAACCGCCAGCGCTAACGAAAGGCAGCGCAATCCCCTTGGTGGGCAGAAGTCCGAGTACGACGCTTATGTTAAAGAACGCTTGGAAACCCAACATCGTGGTGATCCCCAGTGCCAAAAATCCGCCAAACCGGTCAGGTGCGCCGACGGTCACGCGAAGCCCCCGCCAGATGATGACGACGAAACACCCTAGCACCGCCGTTGCGCCGAGAAGCCCCGTTTCTTCCGCAATGACGGCATAAATAAAATCCGTGTGGGGCGCTGGCAGGTAGAAGAGTTTCTGAACCCCACCCATCACCCCTTCCCCGAACAGGTGGCCAGTGCCGACAGCGACCTGCGACTGGATGATTTGCCACCCGCCAGCTTGTGGGTCGGCCCAGGGATCGAGAAAGGCGAGGAGACGCTGGCGCCGGTACGGCTCGGCGGCCAATATAACGAACAGCAACGGCGCCATGACCAGTATCGACCCGGTCAGATAACGGTAGTGCAGGCCAGCCACGAAAACCATGACCCCCACGATGAGGAGCACAGTGAAGGCAGTGCCGAAGTCCGGCTCTATCACGATGAGGCCGCAAACTACGGCGGTCACCAGCGCGATCGGACCCAATGAGTAGGTGATCTGGTCGATTTTGTCCATGCGACGCTCAAGCGTTGCGGCTGTGAAGATGATGACTGCCACCTTTGCGAACTCGGACGGCTGCACCCCAATCCCACCCAGGGCGAACCAAC
>DQEK01000142.1:0-2983 GCA_003533545.1 Acidobacteriota bacterium
CCCAGAGCCCAGTGTTCCAATCGGTGAAGAAAATATGCCCCTTGTAGGGTTGAGGACCCCAGACAAACGGCGCATTGGGGATAAAACCTTCAGGATCTGTCGGCACGAACATCGCGATCTCGCGCCCCTGCTTGTAGAGGTCACCCATCAACTCGCCCGACACGTCGACGACGCGGAGGCCACCGTTGTAAAAGGCAACGTACATTATGTCGTCCTCAACCCACAGGTTGTGAGACCCAGCCTCCGGCACCTGGTAACGCGCGATCTCCAGAGGATGGTCCCAGTCGCTCCAGTCGATAATGTGGACCCACCCAGCCGCCCTCGACGGAGCACCATCCTCAGATGAGTCGTAGCCGCCGTAGGGGAACGACTCGTCACCAGCAAAGAGATAGAACTTTCCGGTTGACTGGCTCCGGTATGGAAAGGCCGCGTGGTTCCAGCCACTTGGATAGGCGTAGCGACCGAGCTCAACAGGATGTTCCGGAGTGCCTCCACGCCCGCCACCTCCGACATCAACAGCGACCACCCCGTCGCTCCAATTAGAGGAAAATGCGATCCCCTCACTGACCCACACGTCGTGGATGCTGTGCCCTACGGTATCGAGCTCAAACCGTCCGACACGTTCAGGCGCCCGAGGATCCTCAATGTTGATGACGTCGTAACGCCGACCCGCGCTAAGAGCAAACACATGGTCTTCAGAAATGAACACATTGTGCACACCGCCGGTCAATTGGTCAGTGAACTCGGAGAGCACTGGTACGCCCTCGCGGGGGTTGCCCACCCCGAGCACCACGATGCCGTTCTTACGATCTGACGCACCCTCTCGACTGATAACCGCAATATCCCCATCTTCAGAAACCTTCACGTCATTAACGGTACGAGCGTCGACGCTGATCTCGTGCAGCCTCTCGATGTTGGCGGGGTCGGTCACGTCCCAGACATATGAGCTGCCATCGGCACCCCAAGTACCAGTAATTGCGTAGTCGCGACCGTCAGTCCCTTCCCAAATCCACAAATCAGACGTGTGTCGATCGAGCACATTTCCACGTCCGACGACCTCAACCTCGCGCCTGACGTCCCGCTGCTCAACCGACACGGTGCGGGCCGCCGAATGACTCCCGGTGCTGGCCACTACCGTGTAGGTGCCCGAACGCTCTGCCACGAACCGACCGTCTTCAGAAATCTGCGAAGACGCGCCCGCTGCAATGATGGTCAGGGCCGTTTGCCCACCAACGCCGAACTGTACCGGCACGCCACGGACCGCAAGGCCTCGGGCATCTTTCGCAACCGCTGTGAACCGCACCACCTCACCAGTTCTGGCCGTCTCGGTGCTCGCCTGCAACTCCAGAGACGTCACGGGATTCGATTCGACCTCGACCGTCAAGGTGTCGGCGACGTCTTCCCCCGTCGCTGTGATGTCGATAGTGCCAGACTCGTGAAGAGTCAGAAATCCGAACCGATCAATGCCCGCCACGCGCGGATCAGTCGAGGCGAAGCGGACCTCAACCTCAGGCCGCGTCTCACCAAGTGTGTCGACCACCTCCACCGTAAGTCTGGGTCTGGTCCCGACGTAAAATTTTGGTGGTATCTGCGTGAAGGTCACGCTCTCAATCGGAGGCTGGGGCACAAACACCGGCACCTCTACCCGCACGCGCGCATCGGGCCGTCGACTGTCATCTTCGGGGTTCTCCGGAACAAGCGCAATTAACGTGAACTCGCCAGGCCGGAAGGCTTCGACCTCTCCCTCACGGGTCACACCCACACTACGACGAGCCCTAGAAAAGTAGACCACCGTCGCGTCATCAACGATCGCGCCGGAAGCATCACGCACCGTAGCAACTAGTGTGGCCTTCTCGCCCACACCGAGTGTCACACGACCCGGGCTTACTTCGACCGTGATGTCTCGACCCGGCTCGGCTGGCTCCTGCATGGCCGCGCCAGACGTCGCAGTCCCCCAAACCGCCACGAACAAAGCCATTCCCACCACAGCTCGCAGACTCGTCACTGGTCTCTCCTCACGTGAGGGCAAGCGCGGGTCATGAACAAACCCACCGAGGTCACCTTCAGAACAGAACATTCTGCATTCGGCTGCGCCTTTGCCAGCAAGGCAGGCCCGAGCGTTCGTGTGAATACCCGAATCGGCAACCGCATCATCACGCACTGTCGTTCAACTGCAACATCCCTCGCCTGTCCGGTCCCCAGATTGATGGAACCATAACCCAAGCGAAGTCCGCATTGTTTTCAGAAGATCTACCATGACGCAGCGGCTGTTGAGTCTTAGTTCCCGGAAACCGTCCGGTCGACAACACTGCACCACGCACCCAGAGCGTACCAGATGCACATCCGGGAAACACCGAAATCAGCACACGTTCGAGACGTACTACAGTGCAGAGCTAGGTAATTTTGTACATCAGGAACACTTTTTGGCGAAAGTCAGTATCAACATAAAATATTGTATAAAAAGGAGATATATGAACTCTTGACTTCACTTTCGCTTGACATTCGCCTTCTGCGCTTCTAGAATGGCTCTTCCGATCAGGCACGTGAAGCGCTATCCAGCACAAGCGGTGCCTCAAGAAATATCTCGAGAGTTCGAGAGGAACCCGCAGATGTCAAACCAGAGCAATACCAGTGAGCGCCAGAAGGCCATCGAGATAGCTGTAGGACAGATTGAGAAGCAATTCGGGAAGGGAGCGATCATGCGCCTCGGTGGAGATGCGGTCAGTGCCATTCCCCACATCTCGACCGGCTCAATCAGCATTGACCACGCGCTCGGCATCGGTGGCGTCCCGAGAGGGCGTGTCGTGGAGGTTTACGGTCCAGAAGCCTCCGGCAAGACCACGCTAACGCTGCAGGTGATCGCCCAGGCCCAAAAAAACGGTGGCACCGCTGCTTTCATCGATGCCGAACACGCACTCGATCCCACGTATGCTCGAAAACTCGGAGTCGATCTCGAGAATTTGTTGGTTTCACAGCCAGACAC
>DQEK01000142.1:3401-5110 GCA_003533545.1 Acidobacteriota bacterium
CTTGTGCCCCGCGCCGAGATTGATGGGGAGATGGGTGACGCCCAGGTCGGCCTGCAGGCGCGACTCATGTCGCAAGCGCTCCGGAAGTTGACCGCGGTAGTGGCAAAATCTCACACTTGCCTAGTCTTTATCAACCAGCTTCGCGAAAAAATCGGCGTCATGTTCGGCAACCCCGAAACCACCACTGGTGGTCGAGCCCTGAAGTTCTACTCCTCGGTACGCATCGACATTCGTCGCATCGGCGCCATCAAAGATGGTGACCAGGTCGTCGGCAACCGCACGCGGGTCAAGGTGGTCAAGAACAAGGTGGCCCCACCGTTCCGCCAAGCCGAATTCGATTTAATGTACGGCGAAGGCGTGTCCCGCGAAGGTGACCTGCTTGACCTCGCAGTCGAGCGACGGATGGTCGAAAAGAGTGGCACCTGGTTTTCGTACAACGGCGAGCGATTGGGCCAAGGGCGAGAAAAGGTCAAGCTGTTCCTAAAGCAAAATCCAGAAATCTTTGAGGCCATCGACAGCAAAGTCCGAAAAGAGCTCGGGCTGACAATCGATACAAGCACCGGCACTGAACCGGTATCTGCCTAGCCCAAAAACTCTCACTCCGCAGCTCTTTCACCACTCCGGTGGCCGTAGTCCACTTCCCGTGTCAGTCTTCTCGGGTCAGCAACCCGCGGAGGAGTTCCCGATCTGAAAGCTTGAGGCGCTCAGCGTAGGACACCAGCGCTTCACCTGTTACTTCGCGTTGCGGCTTCCCAAGAAGTCTCGTTAAGGCATCCAGTAACACCTTCGTCTCAGGCTCAAGCCTGAGGGTGGTCTGGACGTAGGTCTCCGTCACGGCCAATCCATCTTTGCCGGCCGGCGGACGACCTGGGGCACGTTTCGTCGACGCCTTTGACACGAGCAGAAAAAGATACCACGTTAATTAATGTCAATAAAATCTACTATATTGTTGACATCATCAATTGGACGTAATACAAAAGGCGCTAGTCCGTGCCGTCGCACCTACCTCAACGAGTGAGCAACCCCACCGGACTGCCGTGAGGGGTTTGCTCGATAGGTGATGTGGGGTCTCCCGGTATTTTGAAAATGACTTCGCCAGTGGGCCCGATCGACGGCTTACCGCCAGTGCCTCGACGCACGCCGAAACCAACCCGTACCGGTCGCTATGTGGTGCTGCTCATCACCCTACTGTTGGTCGCGAATGCCCTCGCTGGAGAGCGTGGCCTAGTGGCGCTATTTCGAGCCAACCAGGAACACGCCGACCAGCAGGAAATGCTTGATGCGATCCGCACCGAGAACGACCGGCTTCATCGCTATGCCGAGGCACTCGCTGAACAACCGCGATTCATCGAAGACCTGGCACGTCGGCACCTCAGCATGATTAAACCAGGCGAGCAACTGTTCATCGTCAGAACCACAGAACAGAGCGCCAATGATCTCACCACCGTAACGTCAGGCCTACCGACCGCGACCAACGCCCCATAGCTGGACTATTCTCGGTCAAACACGTCACGCAAGGTAGCCTCGGATGCAAGCACGCCCCACCCAGCCAACTCAGCAAGGAGATTTACCTGGGCCGGCGTTAGGCGGGTCAAAGCCCCAGGATTCTCGCCAATCGTCCGGTAGTGCGGGAACCGAACCAACGACCCTTCCCCCGGGTCCCCACTCCTACCCCGCAACAATTGCCTCACCTCATGTTTAAGCATCGA
>DQEK01000142.1:5503-11136 GCA_003533545.1 Acidobacteriota bacterium
ATACCCCACCAATCGTTCGATTCCACCGGTAGGCGCATAGACGCCACCAACGGACGGCCGTCACGTTTCGCACGCTGCCACGTTCGTACTAGGTCACGGTAGGCGGACCGCGGGAACACATGGTTGTGGGGCCACCGACAATTGGGCTGACCAAACAAACAGGGTACCGCCGGATCAATCTGCCCCGGCAGCGGCCAGACATCTGGATCGTAGTCAAGAGCCAACGGCCAAACGGAGTTGAGGAACACGACGATCACAGAAAGCTTCCGTCTGAGCATCCCCAGCAACGACATCGTGTCCACATCGCCACCGTCTGTGAATAGGTCGTTCACAACCTGTGGTCCACGCGTCGAAGCGGAAGGTGTCCAATACCGGGCATGGGGATACGCTCGTACGTTCCGGCCAGTGGTGTTGAAGGCACTGCTCGCGCCAATCATGTCCCCGAGGGTAAAGGGCTGTGGAGGAGGAAGCACCCGCACCAGCCCCGAGACCTGCACGGACTCCAGCAGGTCGCCGCCAAATCCCATCGGCTCGATGTAGCTACCGCCGACGATACGTGTGTGCTCCTTGTAACTAAGTTCACGCACCTGTGGAGCACCAACCGCCAGCGGAGTGTATTCAAACGGTACGTGATGCTGCTGCTCAGATCTGATTTCTGGCCAATTCAGCGTCGCGTGGACGACCGGAAACGGCTGGATCGCACGCGGGCGGCTGCAGGACGCCTGGCACTGAGACGCCATGTCTTCGCCCAGAGCCTCGGACGGTGGCCCAAACCCCAGCGGCGCTTCCGGAGTCTCAAGTCCGACTGGCCGAAGAAACGTTTGGCCAACAGCGCGACACCACGCGCGATCCGGAGGAACCGAACCCTTCGTTTCAAACGATGCCAAGGTTTCTCGAAACTTGCTAGTCGCAGGCACAAGCAGCGACGCTGAATCCAAACAAGCAAGGTCCGCACAGGTCAACTGCTCTGGAAGGGTCACCCTTCCAAGGCGATCGACTCCGTCCGCCGCGTATACGAACGACGTCACCGCCCACGCGCTACCGGACACGCAGGACAGATATCCAACCTGGTCCAGCAGTCCAAGCATGGCCAGCCCCCGTAACTGCCCCAGAGTCGCCACCATCGAGCGTGTGCCACCGCCGGAGAAGCAGACTGCGCTGCGTGGCAACGGCCGGCGAAGAATTCCGGCACCCTGCTCAGGCGCCCGTCGGGCGCCTTCGTCCACCCACATCCGAACCCGAAGAAATGGCGGCGATGACATGCGACGATCGACGGCGGCCTACGGCGTACAGGTCTAGGGGACGGGGTACACCATTGTGAACGGTTCCGGAAGTGGAATCCGGACCACCGCGCCAAGACTCAGGTCCTCAAGTGAAAACTCCGGTTGCTCCGGGTCTCCGGCTAAAATGGCCTCAAGATTGCCGACGACGAGAATCGCCAGCTTGCGCGGATCAAGATAGCGCTGAGCGACCTCAAGCACGTCGGCGGCAGTGACAGCCGCGATATTATCCCGATAGGAAGTTAGGTACGAGGGGTCCCGGCCGGTGTACTCGTCGTTGGCGAACAATCCAGCCGTTGACCCGGCGCTCGAAAAATTTCGCGAAAACGTCTCCACGAAATAACCGATAGAGTTGCGCAGTTCTTCCTCCTGGACCGGCTCCGTTCGGATCCGTTCGATCTCCTCCAGGACAATCGCGGTTGCCCTAGCTACCGTCTCGCTGCGCGACTGGAACCCTGCCTGGAACACCCCAGGATAGTAGACGCCGACACCAAAGCTGGAGCTTGCGCTGTACGCAAGACCCTCGTCGGAACGCACCCGAGTCAGGAGCCTGGCACTGAACCCACCACCCCCCAAGATGTCGTTCATGACCAACAATTTGTACCGGTCCGGGTCATCCCGAGTCGTTCCCAAGTGCCCAAGTGACACCCGCCCCTGGTTCACGTCTGGCTTGTCCACCAAATAGAGCCCAGGTTCTGGCGTGAACGCTGGTTTGGGCACCGTCGGTACCGGGTCAGACACGACGGCCCAGCCATCGAGACGCCGCTCAAGCTCTGACAACATCATCTCGGTGTCAACATCACCCGACACCGCAAAGATGAAGTTCCCCGGATGATAGTAGCGACGGTGGAACGCCCGCATGTCATCCCGGGTAATCGCCTCCACGGTGGCACGGGTACGAGGGCTCGTCGAAAAGTGATCGGAACCTCGCATCAGCCGACCGAACTCGCGCCCCTCAATGCCCCGGGTTGCATCGTTCCGGCGTTGCATCTGCTGAATCGACTGGCTTTTGGCCAGCGCGAACCGGCCGGCATCAAAACCGGGGTTTCGCAGCATGTCGAAAAACAAATCCAAACAGACTTGAAGGTCCTTCGTGAGACAGCCCAGGTTTGCCCCACCGGAGGTGCCACCAATTGAGCTCCCTATCTGCGCCGCCAGAAAAGCTGCCTGTTCATCGAAATCAGCGGCAGACATCGACGTCGTTCCACCCGCCCGCATCTGACCACCGGTCAAGCTGGCCAGTCCAACCTTGTCGGCCGGATCGAGATAGCTTCCTGTGCGGACCAATAGAGACACCGAGACCAGCGGCAACTCGTGATCCTCGACCACAAATACGACCACACCGTTGGACAGCTCGTACCGATGCTCGGCGGACGTCGGCGGAGTGAAGTCAAGCAGGTCGTAGGTCAGGTCGGTAGGATGCGCGGGGATGGTCTGAGCCTCCGCGAACCCCGGGGCCACTAGCAGCACTGCTAGGGCAATCCACGCCATCGGCGCGCAGTAGCGACACCTCATCGTGCGCTCCCGGCAGCCACCTGTCGCTCTCGAACGATCTCAATCAGTACCTCTGCCATGTCTTGGTTCTCCGGCGGAACCTGCGCCACCATCTGTTCCACTTGTGCTGCGAACTGAGCGAGTTGATCAGCACTCATCTGCGACATCATATTCATCATTTGGCGAACCTGCTGCTGCTCAGCATCGTCCAATCCCACCAGGCGAGCATCGGGCGCTTCGTCAGACTCCTGACGGTAGTAGATCGCCACCGCTCGGTTCTCGGGATTAAAATACGTGTTAGCGACTCGCATGACGTCCTCTGCGGTCACAGCGTCGTAGAGCGCAGGGTCCGTATTGATCGTCGCCCAGCCACGCCACGCCTCGCGCACCAATAATTGATTCATTAGCCCGAAGTTGGACCGTAGGCCTCGGAAATTCGATGCGGCATTTTGGTTTTTCACCTTCTGCAACTCGCGCGGTTCAATCAATTGCGTCTTGAGTCGCTCGATTTCGGAATACAGCGCTTGCTCTACCTCCTCGGGTGTGCGCCCGTCCTTCGCCACCCCCGCCAGCGAAAACATCCCTTCGAACTTCATCCCTGATTGACCGCCAGAGGCGCTGGTCGCTACTTCCTGCTCCTCCACCAATGAGCGATACAGACGCCCAGTGCGGCCATTGAGAATCTGCCCCAACACCACCAAGGGCGGTTCGTCCACGTGCCCGTCAGGCACGGAGTGGTAACGGATCTCAACCTGCGGATTGGTGTCAGCATAGGCCGTCATCCGCTTTTCGCCGAGTTGCGGCATCTCCCGCGTGCGTGGCTGCGGCGGCGGACGGTCACTCGCCTGCAGACGACCGAAGTAACGTTCGGCCAACATCCTCGCCTCGGATGGGTCGAAATCGCCCACCAACGCAGCGGTCAGATTATTTGGCGCGTAGTACAACTCAAAGAAACTCAGGGCTTCTTCTCGCGTGATCCCCTCGAGATCACTCGGCCACCCGACTACCGGCCAACTGTATGGAGACGACTGCCAGAACAACGCGTCGAACTGTTCCTGGAACTTTCCGGTCGGGGTGCTGTCTGTACGCATCCGACGCTCTTCGTGCACGACATCGCGCTCGGAGTAGAACTCGCGGAACACTGGATTGAGCAGCCGGTCAGATTCCAGCCAGAACCAAAGCTCAAGTTTGTTGGCTGGCACGTTCACAAAGTAGATCGTGTAGTCGTAACTCGTGCCAGCGTTCATGGCCGACGCACCCTGTCCCGAATAGATGCGACTGAAGTCTTCCTTGATAATCAATTCCTCCTGCTCAGCCAGCAACACATCAAATTCTTCGAGCAACTCCCGGTGCCGGATGGATCGCCTCGCGGGATCGTTCGGATCGTCGATCTGTCCAAGGCGATGCGCCTCAAGCAGGTCAGTTTCTTCAGCTCTGATGTTAGCTTTCACCTGATCGAGCTGCGCAATGAGCTGGAGGTCCTGTTCGATATTACGCGTGCCAATGGTGGACGTGCCTTTGAACATCATGTGTTCAAACAGGTGCGCCACACCGGTAATGCCGGGCCGCTCATAGACCGACCCAACCTTGGCCACCCATCCTGCGGCCACATTCGGGTCCCCTGGCCTCGGCAGGAGCAGTACGGTCATGCCATTGTCGAGCATCACTTCTTCGACGGACACCTCCTGCGCCGCCACGGTCGTAGCGAGCAGTAGCACCGCACAACCCAGCGAACCGAAACGTCTTTCCATATTCCACCTCTCCTGCCAGTGCTCTGACTCCCCGCAATGCAGCAACCCACAATCCCAGAAAGTCTGGCACAGGGCATCTCCTGAACCAAGAGCCCACGCGCTACAATGCCCTTTTCGCCGTGCTGGCCGACCGACAACGTCAAGCCCTTGTGTGCGGCTTTGCCTGTATCCAAGGCTTGGCGGCCGTACTCTTTTTCACCTGGCATCGCTTCCTCTGACCCCATGTCTGCTTCCTCACTCTCCAGTCCGACCACAGCGATCGTCATTCTCCCGACACTTAACGAAGTTAAGAATCTTCCGCTGCTCGTTCCCCGTATCCTCGAACATGAAGGATTCCAGGTGTTGATTGTCGACGACCGATCAACCGACGGCACCGCGGCGGCAGCCGACGAATTAGCCACACAGTTCCCGGGTCGGGTGGAGGTTCTCCACAGGACGGGGAAACGGGGCCTCGGCCTGTCCTACGCGGAAGCATTCCCGAAAGCCGCCACAGCAGATGTCGATGTCATCTGTCAAATGGACGCCGACCTATCGCACGACCCTCGATTCCTCCCAGCGATGGTGGCCGCCACAGGAAAGTTCGATGTGGTCATCGGGTCCCGGTACGCGGAAGGCGCCGGTTTCAAGAACTGGCCCGGTTACCGCGCCGCGCTCAGTATGGGTGCCAACGCCTATGTCCGCGCCGTCACCGGACTCCAAGCCAAAGACTGCACCAGCGGTTACCGCTGCTGGCGCCCGTCCGCTGTCAGGCAGATTCATTGGGAACGAGTCGGCGCAGAAGGATTCGCGTTTCTTGTGGAAACCCTGTGCGAAGCTGCCCTGGCGGGGTGCCGCATTGGCGAGACACCAGTGCTGTTCATCGGTCGGCGACACGGATCGTCGAAGCTGACCGCCCGGATCCTCAGAGAGGCGTTCGTCGTCCCCTGGCGCGTCCTGATGCGTTTTCATCAACGTCCGCCCAAGAGCGGCGATTGACCAGCTGGGCAGACGCGCAACTCCCCGGTTGCGTCTTTCCGGCACCGTGCGATATCGTGTCGACGCATTTTGAGATGTGACGGTCCCTCCTGAAGCGTCGTGTTCTTGGCGTGCCGAGGTAGCTCAGTCGGTA
>DQEK01000310.1 GCA_003533545.1 Acidobacteriota bacterium
CTGCTGATGTTCGCGCCGAGTAGGGGGCTGACGGCGACCACGTCGACCTGTTCGGTCAATGCCGCGAGGACCATCCGTTCGTTGAGGGTCACGGGCGTGTTGGTCCTGAGCGTCACCGTCCGATGGATGGCTCGAAACCCGTCTAGCCTGAAGTCTACGGTGTAGTCGCCCGCCGAAAGCGCTGACAACCGGTAGGTGCCGGTCGTGTCCGTGATCGCCACAGCGGGGGCGGCGATCGCCGGCGACTCCGCTGTGACGGTGACCCCGACGAGTGCGGCGCCCTGGGCGTCGGTCACCCGCCCTTCCAGCAGTCCCGTCTGAGCGGAACTGTTTATCGCGGCCACTGCCATGCTTGCGGCAGCGATG
The DNA here is from genome assembly GCA_003533545.1 of Acidobacteriota bacterium. Taxonomy (GTDB): domain Bacteria; phylum Acidobacteriota; class Vicinamibacteria; order Vicinamibacterales; family UBA8438; genus DQEK01. Next base: position 367 of record DQEK01000310.1, read on the forward strand.
CTAACCGATCGGAACCACATCCATCCGTGTCCTGTCGCGTGAAACGGCCGCATGTGACTCCTCATAGGGGCATTCGAACGCCATTGCCATTTAATGCCAGTCAGCGGCCTTCGGTTCGCTCCCGTCGAGACCAGCACGACCGGGACTGGTGGAGGGCAACCAGAACAGACTAGGAGCCCGACCTAGTCGCGCACGCTGCTTGAGCTCGACCGCTAGCTCGCACGTGACAAACTACTGAATCTCGAATGGAATGTGAATCGCGTCCTCCATTGGCGCTGACTCCGCTTGCTCGAACACGTTGACCTCGAAGGGAGTGCCGACCTGGTTGCCGGCCAGGTCTTCGAGCGAGGGCGAGACCACGAGCGTGTAGGGGCCCGGTGCCCAGGGTTGTGCGGGTGTCAACATCCAGCGCGTTTCCCAATTACCGGTTTCCACGGTGCCTGCCACTGGCCGGCCCGCGTCGTCTTGGACTCCGATGGTCCTGGTCATCAATGCGTGGTCAAGTGGTTCGGGAAACGAGACGACCAAGCGCTGGGTCGAACCGCCAACCGGCACTCGGAGACGCCAGGCGTCTTGACTAAGAGGTATTGTATCGGCCGGTCCAACGCTGAAGCGTTTCTCGAACGGTGTTTTCAGCGGATTGCCTTGGGCATCAGGCCACGCCGGATCGACCACGAGGGTGTAGCTTGCGCCCGCCTGTAGCGGTCGGCCGAGGCGTTCGTTCAGCTCGAGACCCTGTTTCACCCGACCAGGGTCGAAAAACACTGTGTAACGTACATGATTCACGTCCCAAAACTCGGTACCGAACGGCAGAAAGGGTGCCTCAACTTCACGGCCGCGTGCGTCGCGTAAGCTCAGGTACTCAAGGCCATCCACGTGGCTCATGGGTGCCGAGAAGTGGAGATACAGTTTGAGTTGATTCTCGGGAACACGGTCGCCACTGGGAAAGACATGTTCGACTACCGTTGTAGGTAAGACGTCTGGTTTCGGCAGGGTCAACACCGCGTCGGTGGCAGTGAGGTTTGTCTCCCCGAATTCTGATAGCCGTGCTGGGTCGAACTGCACGGTGTAGGAGCGACCAGGGTCGAACGGGAACATCGGGCTGAATCGCAGCACGCCGGTTTCGCCGATGCTGTACGAGCCGAGCACTGCAGGGAGGACGATGCCACTCCCGTTCCCCTCGTGCGATACGGTCACCCGAAACAACTCCGCCCACCGGTCCTCGGTCAGTTCGGCGCTCTTCAGTGAGTTGAGGTACTCAGTTGGCAGTCCGGCGATCTCCACGCTGGCCGATTCGGTCTCCGTGGTTTCAGCGGAAAGGGTGATCTCGACGTTGGAAGTGTCTAGGCTTGGACGGTTTGCACAGCTGGCGGTCATCAGAAGCGCAACGGCGAGAGCCGATAATGCGCGCAGACGGCAGGAACATGCAGGAACTTCGCAGCAGCGCGGGCGGAGACCCGGCCGCGTTGCTGCAAAAAGTGGCACGCAGAGGAACGGACGCACGTGATTACGGCAGCGCGACGGCTTCGAGATTCGCCTGACCCGCGTCGTTTCTGGCGATAACCACGACATGCTGGTCGTCCAACAGGTCGAGTTGCTCGATACCGGTCATTTGCGCGATTGTTTCGTAGGTCACGCCCGCGGTCCCGCCGCCGCTGACAGGATCGGTTAGCCCGGCTTGTGTCTCAAAATTCTCCGTCGGAATCTTCATCACGCCGCGGCTCGTGTTTGACATGAGCAAATAGTCTTTGCCGTTCTTCTCGTACACGACCATGTCGATCGGACGATTTCGATTGCCAAGCTCGGCGATGGTGGTGCCCACGACCTTCGCGCCAGGCTCCAAGTTGTCCACGGGGAACTTTACCAGCGGGGTACAGAGGTAGCCGGCAATTAGGTTTCGCTCGCCGGCGATTTCGTATGGCACGAACGTGTACACGGGGGAGTGAGTTTCGAACTGTCCGTGGGCGGCGTGCCAGATTTCCACACTGGTGCCGTCGTCGATAGACGCGAAGGGGTAGTTGACCGACCGGAGTTTCGAGGAGAACTCTTCGTTCGACAGGCCCGCAATGAATAGCTGTCCATCAAGGAACGCCATGTCGGTGACCGAGGAAGCGCGTGGGTCGCGACGCGCGCCGGGATTTGCGTTCGGAGCGTTGGGGAGGGCAAGTTCCGTATAGGTGACGTTGCCCAGCGAAATCACCTCGATTGTGCCGGCTCCATCGATCCGTACCAGTACCGGCGTGGCGTTGGCACCACGACCTCGCGATACGGAAAGAAATGCATTACGCGAAGTCGGACTGATCGCTAGGTCGTTGATCTGGATCTCACTGGCACCAGTGCCGAGCAGTGCAGCGATATGCCGGTCGATGTCGGCCACGTCCTTGGTGCCAGCCACCTCACCGGAGGCCTGAGCGTCGAGCTGTAACGCGACGATCTTCGCCCTCGCATTGTCGGCTATGAACAGCACGTCGTCGGGGCCAAACGTTAGTGGGCCACCAGCGCCTAGCGAGGGGCCTTCCGCCGCCAACAGCGTTGACGACGGCGCCAGCAGGAATACGAATAGACCGACAATCGCGCAAAGTGAGAACGGAGTTCG
>DQEK01000301.1:0-2023 GCA_003533545.1 Acidobacteriota bacterium
GTCTTAACCGCGAGAGTAAACGCCAGCGGCAGGACACAGCTGCAAGCACTATCCACCGACGACCGCGCGGTGCCTTCCAGCGGTTTCCGCTGCTACCCAGGTTCAGGAGCCCACGCGAGGCCTAGCAACGCGACGTCGGAGGATGGTCATCACGTGATCGGGCGTGTAATCACAGCGCTTTAAAATCCGTCAGCCGCTTAAACTCGGCGAGCCGGTCACTCACCTCTTCCTTCCTGAGACCAAGCAATCGACCCAACCCAAAGTCTTCAACCGCAAAAGAAGCTAGTGCACTACCGGCAATGATCGCTCGGTTGACCGCCTCGTCGCTCAAGTCACCAGCTGAGGCCAGATAACCCATAAACCCACCCGCAAAGGTATCCCCAGCACCGGTGGGATCTGCCACCGACTCAAGTGGCATGGCCGGAGCGGCAAAAAACCCCTGCCCGCGAGTCATCAACACTCCAGATTCACCCCGCTTGATGACCAACAGCTTCGGCCCCATCGCGCGGATGCTCCTCGCCGCTTTCACAAGATTGGCCTCGCCACTTAGCTGACGTGCTTCCTCATCATTGATCACTAGAGCGTCCACGCGACTAAGCACCGCACGCAGGTCATCGAGAGCCCCTTCGATCCAGAAGTTCATTGTATCGGCAGCCACGAATCGAGGTGCGTCCACTTGACGCAACACCTCCAGTTGAAGCGCGGGATGGATGTTGGCTAGAAACACGAACGGTGTTTGTCGATAGGCGTCCGGCAACACCGGACGGAACTGCTCGAACACGTTCAGATGCGTGTAGATGGTCTCCCGGCTGTTCAGGTCAGCACTGTATTCACCCTTCCAGCGAAAGGTTTCACCCGGCACGCGCTGCAGTCCGGTTAAGTCGATGGACCGCCCACCAAACACTTGCATCCGCCCGTCGTCGAAGTCCTCGCCCACCACCGCGACCATGCGTACATCCGCAAAGAACGAGGCCGCGACACTGAAGTACGTCGCCGCACCGCCCACCACCCCGGTCACTTCGCCACCGGGGGCCTTAATTGAATCGAACGCAACAGAACCGACTGTAAGGATGGCTTGCACTGGGAGACGGTGACCTTTCGAGCGTGTCGCGTACCTGGAACCAGCTAGTCGGCCTCGACATACTTGCCGATAATTGGGGCCAAGTCCCGCTTGATTTGCGTCGGAATCAACTCCGGCCGCGTAATGATAGCCGAGCCTAAAGCTGTGGCGCACTCGCAGATCCGGTCGACCGGAAGCGCCGCCACCGCATCAACCACGACCCGCTGAGCCGTCACCGCGTTTTGCGTCAACGTCGCGATAATCATCTCAACTGTAACGTCGTCGTGTCCTTCGTGCCAACAATCGTAGTCGGTCACCAGAGCGAGGGTCGTATAGCACATCTCCGCTTCACGTGAGAGCTTCGCCTCCTGTAGGTTGGTCATCCCGATGACGTCCATTCCCCACGCCCGGTACAATCGAGACTCAGCCAGGGTCGAAAACTGCGGTCCTTCCATACAAACATAAGTTCCACCGCGATGGACCCGGGCTCCGGTGCCCGTGGCCGCATCAGCGGCCACTCCGCTAAGCGTCGGACAGAACGGGTGGGCGAATCCGACGTGCGCCACGACACCGTTGCCAAAGAACGTGCTGGCTCTCCCACGGGTGCGGTCGAGCAACTGGTCGGGAATGACGATGTCCAGCGGCCGATACTCCTCTTGTAAGCTGCCAACTGCACTGGCCGAGAGAATCCACTCAACGCCTAAGGCCTTGAACCCGAAGATGTTCGCTCGAAAATTCAACTCTGACGGCATCAGTCGATGCCCTTCACCGTGACGAGCCAAAAACGCCACACGACGGTTGTTAATGGTCCCTACAAGGTATGGCGACGACGGATCCCCGAAAGGAGTAGGGACCCGCACTTCCTGGCGATCCTTCAGCGCGTCCATGTCGTACAGGCCGCTGCCCCCAATGACTCCAATCCGGATGCTCTGCTGAGACTCGCTCAACTGTGGCTCCCTTCGC
>DQEK01000301.1:2407-4934 GCA_003533545.1 Acidobacteriota bacterium
CGCCCTCCTGCTTCAACTCGACCAGCACACCTTGCGCGGCCGACGGGTGAATGAACGCCACAAGACTGCCGCCGGCACCCTCCCGCGGCTCCTCGTCGACCAGTCGAACACCGCGCACTTTAAGGTGGTCAAGCACCTGCAAAATGTCGTCTACCCTGAGGGTGATGTGATGCAACCCAGGCCCCCGGCGCTCGATCGAACGCGCGATCGGGGACTTCTCTGCGGTGGCCTCTAGCAACTCGAGTGACACGTCACCCACAGCAACGAACTGAGCGCGCACCTGCTGCGAAGGAATTTCCTCGGACTCAGCTATCTCCAGACCGAGCGCATCCTCATAAAACTCCAGCACGGCGTCCAGATCACGAACAGCGATACCAATGTGGTCGAGCACAGCTCTCATGTTACCGATTCCCTTCGCCGCCAGACATGTCTGCGCCCGGCGCCAGACCATCGCCCTCACCAAGCGCGTTCCGGACAATCTGCTCCGCCGCGGTGTACGGATCAACGTCAGCGGAAACCACCCGACCAAGCCAATATCCAAGAGTTCCCGGATTGAGCGCCCGATGCTCAACGTGCTCCAAGAACCTGTCAGACACCAAGTGTCGTACCCGTGCATCGACTCGAGCTCGCCGCCGCTGCTGCACCTCAACGTCGCGGCGAGCACGAAATCGATCCACGGCCTCCTCCACTCGGTCGATACCCACGCCCTCAAGAGCTCGCGTCTGGAGCACCGGCGGTCGCCAGTCATCAGTGCCATACGTGTTCAACCCGAGCATCGTCTCAATTTCGGCCACGGCCCGATCGGCCCCTTCGTGGTCCGCTTTGTTCACAAGAAACAGATCGGCAATCTCCATCACGCCAGCCTTCAGCGCTTGGACCCCATCGCCAGAACCCGGCATCGTTACCACGATCGTCATGTCGGCGGCCCGCGAAATCTCAACCTCCGCCTGGCCAACGCCAACCGTCTCGATCACAATCAATTCAAATCCAGCGGCATCCAGAATCACGGCGGCGTCGGCCGTCGCCCTCGCCAAGCCACCTAGCTGCCCGCGAGTGGCCATGCTCCGCACGAACACACCGGGGTCGCCCGCGTGAGCTTGCATCCGGACCCGGTCTCCGAGCACAGCCCCTCCGGTAAACGGACTCGTCGGGTCTACGGCCAAGACTCCGACCGTGCGACCACTACGCCGTATCTGCGCCGTTAGACGGTCAACCAAGCTGCTCTTGCCCACGCCGGGGGGACCAGTAACACCGATCAAATACGCCCGGCCGCTGTGACCGAAAACGCCCTTAATGATCTCCACCCCCGTCGTGCCATCAGCCTCAACACATGAAATCGACCGAGCGATGGCCCTCGTGTCACCCGCTAGCAGCCCCTCCGTTAATCGCCGGCTGTCCGAGTTCATGTAAGCCGACCCAGCTGCTCCCGAACAATGAGGTCACCCTGGCCATTACCCGTTCCCTCGGCGGCAGTCATCCACTTCACCGCAACCGCAAAACTCCCCGTCGGGTAACCCATCACAAACCCGTCCCCCGCAGAATCGCTTCGGAAGGCTCTAATGGGTCTATCACCATTTCACTCAAGAACGGCTGGCTCGCCGCCGATTTTCGGTGCCGAGGGAGCAGTCGAGGCTCCCCACGCACCGCCACGGAACCGTATCTGGAACTGAACAGGCCAGACCAGAGGTCGTCGAATCTCGGCAAAATTTCTTCGGGAAACCCACCCGTCTCCGTGAAGGTAAGAATATGTGAAGCCGTCTCCGTTTCGGCGAACTCTCGGATGGTGGTATGCAGAGAATTGTTTTCGTCGGCGGGCCGGAGGTCCATCGGGTCCGAGCACTTTACCACGGACGCTCCCATCCCATCGGAACCACAGGACCGGTCCGACAACTCTGTTATCATGCCTGAAAGCGTGCGCAACCGTGGCACACGCGATCCAGGAAAATTATGCGGCCCACCGCGGTGAGGTTGTTGGTCGTGCTGGCCATGTTGGCAGCGGCCACCCCAGCTTTCGCTGATCTGACAGCCTTCGTGGGAGCGAGTCCCGCCCCAGCCAACCGCGCGGTACGTGGCTTCGCGGTTGGGTTCTCCTTGCTTGTCGTCGGTTTCGAATTCGAACTTTCCGATACGGCAGCCGATACTGCCGCCGGCGCCCCAGCAGTCCGAACCGGCATGTTCAACATGCATGTCCAGACACCATTCGGTATCTCTGGATTACAGTTCTACGGAACCGCTGGTGGCGGCCTGTATCACGAGGAGGGACACGACCTCACCGAAAGCAACGCCGGGACTAACGCCGGCGGCGGAGTGAAGATCGCAATCGCCGGACCGATCCGCGTGCGTGTAGATTACCGTGTCTTTAAGCTACGCGGGTCTCCTGAGCGCGACACCCAGCAACGCATCTACGCCGGAGTAAACATCGGGTTTTAGCCGACTCGCACGGGATACCCCGCCCTGAGAATCCCGAGCCGAGACGGGCTGTCGATCCCACCAGCAAGAACGCATACACCGGGCGCGGACACCTACG
>DQEK01000305.1 GCA_003533545.1 Acidobacteriota bacterium
TCCGATCGCGAAACCGGAGGACACGGCGTGCATCCCAGAAGTCGTTGACCGGTCGTCAGTTAGAATGGCGCCCCAACGGGATTCGAACCCGTGTCTTAGCCTTACAAGAGCCACGCCCTGAGAAAAGGGACCCAGTCAGGTGACACGCGGGTGTAGTATCGACGTGTTTTGCTGGAGGAATCATCAGCTTAAAAATAGCCCGTAGCGTTCGTGTGTGCGCATGAACGAGGAGGGGACATGTCCCAACGCACCGAGTTGAATCGCAGAACATTCCTGCGAAATGCCGGAATGGCCGCACTCGTGGGTGGGGTCGGGGTCAAGTCATCGGAAGCCGCCACACTCAACGCCCAGGGCAGCACCCAGTCAGCAACGGGCAGATACGATTTCGACACAATCTATAGTCGGGTTGGCACGAATTCGTCGAAGTGGGATGCGCAAATTGCGAAATTCGGACGGGAACATGTCCAAGTCGGCATGGGTACGGCGGATCAGGACTTCAGGATCGCGCCAGCCATCACGCGTGCCTTGCGCGCACGTATCGAACATGAAAATTATGGCTATCTGACCATTCCTGACTCGTATCGGGAATCGATTGTTGATTGGAACAGACGACGGTACGGTCTCGAAATCGACCCTGAGACGATTCGCCATTCAGACGGCGTGCATCCGGCGATCATCAGTTCACTACGTGCGTTCTGTCCTCCACGCAGTAAAGTGCTTCTTCTGACCCCAAACTACAACGGTTTCTATACCGATATTCGGGTCGTCAATACCGTCGCCGAGGAGAGTCCGCTAAGACTCGTCAATGGTCGCTACGAGATTGATTTCGAAGATTTTGAACGGCGAATCGACCACGACACGCACGCGTTTATCCTGTGTAACCCGCAGAACCCGACAGGCAACGTCTGGTCGCGTGAAGACCTGATGAGGCTAGGCGAGATTTGTACACGTCGGCGCGTCGTCGTGCTCGCAGACGAGATTCATTGCGACTTTGTGACGAACGGAAATGTGTACACGCCGTACGCCACTCTTGACGATCCAGAAGTTGTTCGAAACAGCATTACCTATAAGTCGGTCAGCAAGTCGTTCAACCTGTCAGCCATGAAGTGCGCTTATCTGTTCTCGTCGAATCCCGACTACCTCGACCGGATAAGTGGTGCTGGTCAGCATCGGCAATCAATGAATACACTGGGAATTGTTGCGGCGGAAGCCGCCTATAACGAGTGTGAGGATTGGCTGGATCAACTCATTGGTTACATCGACGAAACCCAATCATTCGTTGAGGCGTTCGTGCGCACGCACGTGCCCCACGTGCAGTTTGTTAAGCCAGAGGGGACCTACCTCGCCTGGCTGGACGTGAGCGACGCGATCGACAGAGTTGGTGCCATGCCAGCGGTGGCGGGAGATCCACAGGCGACGCCAGAAACGACGTTTCAGCGCTACTTGGTTGAGCACGCGAATATCCACGTCAATCCCGGTTCGAGTTATGGCGTTGGAGGGGCGGGGAGAATGCGCATGAATATCGCAACCTCCCGGCAGCTGGTAGAACTGGCGCTATCCAACATGGCCGGTGCATTGGCGCGCGCGTAACGAGCGGTCGCGGTGGAATTCTTGGAAGGTGCGATTGGGGACGTGCATCGGTACCAGTTGTAAGTCTCGGGTCGCGAGTGGTGGGGGAGTCGGGCCTTTACCGTGTTGTGCTCGAGGGCCTCTAATGTCGGCGAAGACATCTTGCGGAATAGGAATGGTGATTGAGGAGTGCGCGATGACTAAAGGAGTATTCGGATTAATGGCAACAACTGCGCGACTAGCGGTTGTGGTAGGAACCATGCTTGTTGCGGTCATGACGACACCGTTGATCGGGGCGGGTCAGGCTGCGGCTGACGTAGCCGGAGACTGGGCGTTGACGGTTGAGACCGATCAGGGCACCACGGCACCAAGCGTAACTCTAGAGCAGAACGGGGCTGAGTTGACGGGGCACTACTCATCGGAGACGCTGGGTGAGGCCACGGTGACTGGGAGCGTGAATGGAAACGAGGTTCGATTCTCGCTCGAGGCGGAGGTCCAGGGCTTTGGGCTGGAAGTGGTCTACACGGGTACTGTCCAGTCGGACGGTACACTCACCGGCCAAATCGCGCTGGGTGATCTCGGTGGCGGGACGTTTACGGGTAAACGACGCTGACGGAGGAATCGCGCGACTGCGCTACCCGGTGCTTCCGCTTGCCTGGGTTCCTGCCAAACTTGAAACCCAGCGTGGTGCCGCTGCGTAACTCGCCAACCTCTGCATCTGTGCGCGACGGCCAAACGCGCATGCGGCTAATCTGAAGGGCCTAGGCTCGTCACTGAGAATGGGCGTCGAGGTGGAGCGATGTCGCGGTACTACAGTGGGAAACGCACGAGAAATCTATTCAAGCCATCTTCGAGTAAGCCCTTCAAATTGTCTCGATCAAAGCTCGAGCTGTTTAAGAACTGCCCGCGCTGTTTCTACGTCGATCGGCGTCTCGGGGTGGGGCACCCCCCCGGCTTTCCTTTCAACATCAATTCGGCCATCGATCACCTGTTGAAAAAAGAGTTTGATGAATATCGCGAGTCTGGACAAGCGCATCCACTGATGCGCGATGCGGAGATTGATGCGGTTCCCTGTCCCCATGAAAAGTTGGACCAGTGGCGGACGAATTTCACGGGGGTGCAGGTCCATCACCAGAAGACCAACCTGACAATCACGGGAGCCATTGACGACCTGTGGGTGACGCCAGACGGACAGCATCTGGTGGTGGATTACAAGGCGACGAGTAAAGACCGACCTGTCACGATTGACGCGCCGTGGCAGGTTACTTACAAACGGCAGATGGAGATCTACCAGTGGCTCTTGCGGGGCAACGGACTCGCCGTTTCCGATACGGGCTACTTTGTCTATTGCAACGGGCGGCGGAGTGCTCCTCGTTTTGAGGGCCGCATGGATTTCGATATTTCGGTTATTCCCTACGTGGGTGATGACAAGTGGGTTGAACCACTTGTTGTCGAGGCACATAGGTGCCTTACA
>DQEK01000236.1 GCA_003533545.1 Acidobacteriota bacterium
TCTCGGACCAGCTGACCGGACTAGGGTATGGCACGTTGGGTAACCGCCAGTGGGCGTTCTTCGGCGCCACAGTAATGTCGAGCATCACCCCAACAGCGCTGTTGGCGGTGAAGACCCCGATGACCGAAGCCGCGGCGTGCACGGTCCGCTTCTACAACGACTACCGTTCTGAATCAAACTAGAGGCTCGCGTTCATGTCTTCCCTCATTCGTCTAGTCGGCGACCTCGGCGAAACCCTGTCACGGTTTACTCAGCGCTGGATTCCAGACTCTTGGGTCGTTTGTATGATGCTGACGGTGCTGGCTATCGTGCTGGCAATCTTCGGCGCCGGCGCCGGACCGAACGAGACCATCCTCGCCTGGGGTGGTGGTATGTGGTCCCTGTTGGAACTGGCGATGCAGTTCACGATCGCTATGATCGCGGCCCACGCGTGTGTCTCGTCGAGACCGGCTTACCGGTTCCTCGATTGGCTGGCAAGCCGCCCCGACACCAACAAGCCGGTTCAGGCAGTCGTCCTACTGGGCGCCTACTCAATCGTTATTGCCTACATGAATTGGGCAGCCAGTGTGGTGGCATCGGCCCTCTTCGTGCCGTTCATTGCGAAACGGAATCCGAAAGCCGACATCCGACTGCTCATTGCCGCCGGATATCTCGGTGTGGGCACCGTCTGGCACGGGGGACTCTCGGGCTCGGCGCCGCTTATTCTCGCCACGCCTGGCAATCCGATCACGACGCCGCCACCAGGCACCGAGCCCCTGCTCGACCGCATCCTGCCAGTCACGGAAACGCTGTTCAATTCCTTCAACCTTACTTATCTGCTGATCGTATCGGCGGTCGCGCTGATGATGGTTGCCGTCCTGCACCCACGAAAAAACGCCAGGGTCCTGACCGAGGACGAACTGAACGCCATCATGCCCACGCTCGCGGACGAGACCGACCCCGCCACCCCCGCCGCGCAGATAGAATCCTTCCGCGGGTGGATTGTCCTGGCGGTGATTCTCATCGGATACCCACTGGGATATTCGATCATGACCCAAGGGTTCGGGGCCAGTTGGACCATCAACGCTTACAACGCCGTGTTTCTGATCGGTGCCATGCTGCTACAGGGCACCCCGGCCAACCTCGTGAAAGCGTTCGGCAACGGGGCACGCACCGCCTCGGGCGTCATCCTGCAGTTCCCGTTCTACGCCGGTATTTTCGGTGTCATCAACGGCACCGCGTTGGGTGGCTGGCTGGGCGGTCTGTTTGTGCAGGTAGCTACCACTGACACGTACCCGTTGATCGTTTATCTCTACTCGGGGGTAGTAAATATCTTCGTGCCCTCAGGCGGGTCAAAGTGGCTCATCGAAGCCCCGTATCTGCTGCCCGCGGCGCGCGAGTTGGCCGTTTCGCCGACCACAACCGTGCTCGCCTACGCCTACGGCGACTCGACCAGCAACCTCATCCAGCCATTCTGGGCGATCCCCATCTTGACCGTCACGCGGATGAAGTTCGGCGATGTACTTGGCTACACGGGGTTAATTGCCCTCGTGCTCTTCGCGGTCACCGTCATCGCTATGCTGATGATTCCGCCGATGTTGTGACGTCAGCGGGGCCGACAGTCACGACCGGCACCGAGTCCTGCTTCACTCGCAGGTCGGGGACAGATGGGTCAGCGAAACGACGTTCAGGAGCCGATGCGGCTCACCAGGGTTCAGTAACCCCTTGACCCAAACCTTGTGGCCGTCGTGACTGGCAACGCTGAATTCCCCGAGGGTGCCGATGAGTGTGATGGTCTCCCCTCCGAGCGGAGCATCGGCTGGCGGCTCATCCGGGGCCCGCTCCTTCAGCGCCGTCGGCTCAGTCGAGCGAGTCAGGATGAACCGGTCTCGACCATCGCGTTCGACGCACCCGACGGTCATCATCATTGACATCGGCTGCGCCGCCGCGCGAACCAGAGCTCCAGCTGCGAGGAACACGAGGACCGTGAAAAGGAACACGCGGGCCATGGTACGTCTAGCGCGCCGCGGTCTCGCTTGGCACGTTCTTAGTCCACCAGGCGTTACCGAAGTTCGTGAACGGCCCACCGTTGATCGAGATCCGGGACTCGACGCGGTAGTTCACCGGTGAAACGAGGCGGGTCATCATCCGCAGTTGCACCTGCTGGCCGCCCGCCGGAAACGGCGGCGTCTCGTAGTGGACCGTGTAAAAGCCGCCAAGATCGCCTCCAATACGACCTGCCTTGAAAAACTCAAAGCCACGACTGTCGACCTCGTAGCGACTGAACGCTTTCTGCTCGGCCAAATAGATAATGCGCGAGTCCGCCGTGAAATCACCGTCCGGCCCGCTGGCCTCAATGCGGCTAGTGTAGTAGCGGCCGTCGGTGCTGCCTGAGAAAACCTCGGTCCCCTCAATGGTCCCACCCAGGCCCAGCGGACTCTCCGGCACACGCCATTCAAATGCCCAGGTGCCAGGAAAGTAAGCGTCGTAGTCGAACAGCGGGACCTCGTCGCTGCTCTCCGTCGGTCGCCCGCGATCCGGAATCTGCCCCTGCGGCCGCGCCTGCCTGGATTGCGACGACACCACGTGCGGAAGAAGAATCGTCGCCACGAGCAGAAGCACAACGCGGACAGGTCGCCACCGCATCAGTTCGTGCTCTGTCGCTTTGTCAGATCCTGGCTCTCGACGGTGTACTCGGTGAATGCCTGGTACATCTCGTCCCAGCTCTGCTGGCCCCAGTACACTTCGAGGTGCGGACCCGGGTTCCAACGGTTGCCAAGAGAGTTGTCGTAGACGCCAATGCCGGTAATCTTGCTGCCGGCAGGTAAATGTAGCGGCTCCGCTAGTTCATAGTGTATCTGCCAGTTAAAATCGAACTCAGGCACGTCCAGGATGGTCAACTCGCGGCCGTCCGGGTAGGTCACGACCCACTTCAGGCTCTTGCCCCGTAAGTGCATGTGTGGCGACAGCCCGTAAAGTGTGACCGGCTCGTTGATCGGTGTGATGCCTGTGATTTTCCAGTTGTCGGTGTAAGGCGGGATGTTCGGTATCTGTCCACGGCGGACCCGCCCGGTCTTGGGGTCCTTAGTGGGCTTTACCTCTTCGCCCTGCACGATGTAGATGTCGTTTCCAAAAGGATCGGTTGGAAACGCGTTGCCGGCTTGCCGGGTGAGTACTTCGTGCGTCACCGGCACTGTATTGAACCAGATGCCCAACTTACTTCGCTCGGTGGCTTCGACACCGATGGGGTTGTAGTGCATCGTCCAGCGAATCCACTTGTCGGAAGCGAGACGCTTTCCGGTACCGGGACGATGCCGTTCCACGCCACGACCGGGCACATACGACAGCAGTTTGCTCGAGCCCGGCAGATTCACTTCGTTGAATACCCGCTGAGCCACGCGACCGCTCGACTCGCCCTCTTCGACCGTTTCTGACGGTGGCCGACGCGGCAATGGCGCTCTCAACAGCGAATTCCCCTCGAGGTCGTGTAGTACCCCGTCGATCACCTGGGTTCCCCACGGCAAGTCGACCGTGTAAGCCCCCGAATGGTGAACCACCCGATAGTCACTGGGTCTCAATTCGAGCACTTCCGCAAAACGGTCCTCATCCCAAGGAATGTCGGAATAAAAGTCGATGTAGTCCTCTTCCCCTTCGGCCGCGATCGTGTACTCGATTGGCAGGTCAAAGACGTAGTCGGGCTCCCCCTTCTCGTAGGTCCACCCCTCGGGCAAATCCGGCGCCGGCGGCATGTCGGCGTCAATACCCTTCAGAGCCCCGCCATCGACCCAGGCCGCGATCGTATCGATGTCGTCCTGGTCTAGATACCGCTCGTTTCGAAACGCTAGACTTTTGTCTGGGTCAGCCGGCCATGGCGGCATAACACGCGCCACGACCAAGTCCTTGATTGACCGAGCCCACGGACGGGCGTCCGCGTACTCGAGCAAAGCCATCGGCGCAATATTGTTCGGCCGGTGGCAGGTCACGCAATTCTCGTAGAAAATCGGCGCCACATCCTTCGTGAACGTCGGGACCCCCTTGCCCTGCCCCGCACCCGCCGTCGCGCCCGACACCACCAACCCGAACACCATAAAAACAAGGGAGAATTTTGGCATTACTGATCCTCCGCGCTCCACAGGGCAACACCGCGCCCAAGCAGGATCACTGTATGGTGGCTCAAAGGACGTGTCAATCCGACTTCGTCTAAAAGTTAGACCCGTGATCACCGAGGACAACCGGCGCCGGTTTCTGGACGCACCCGGGACCGCGTTGAACGTCCTCACTTGTCGAGAATGGCTTCGATTTGATCCATCACACGGTCCATCCGAGCGATAAGCGCATCGTAAGGAGCGTCAGTGGCAAGGTCGATGCCGTACTCCTGGAGCAGCTCGTACGGGTAGCGCGACCCACCTGCCGAAAGCACCGCCAGGTAGTCATCCCTGGCCCGCTCGTCGCCAGTCAGGAAACGCTCGGCGAACATCGTGCCGCCCGCGATCGATGTGGCGTACTGGAACACATAGAAATTACGATAGAAGTGTGGGATGAAGGCCCACTCGACGGCATAGGCCGGGTCAATCGCCAGCACCCCATCGTCAGCGCCGTGATACTGCCGCAGCAGGCTTTCATAGACGCGGGTCATCTTCTCGCCGGACAGTGCTTCGCCGGACTCCACCATTTCGTGAATTTTCAGTTCGAACTCCGCGAACATCACCTGCCGGAAGAACGTTCCCCGAGCCGCCTCAAGCGCGGTGCCAAGGTAAAACAATCGCTCGTCATCTGAGATGTCCTGCGCGAGCATGTGTTCCTGTAGCAACACCTCGTTCGTCGTCGAGGCAATTTCGGCGGTGAACGTTGCGTAGCTCGACGTTTCGTAGGGGTTGTTCTCCGTGGATAACATTGTGTGAATCGCGTGTCCCCATTCGTGTGTGAACGTCGACACATCATTAAACTGCCCGTTGTGATTCAGCAATAGGAACGGGTGCACGTCGTAGACGCTGCCATACATGTACGCACCGGGAGCCTTGCCTGTCTGCGGATAAACATGCATCCAGCTGCCGGCGAACCCTTCCTCAAGCAACCCCAGGTAGTGCCGGCCCAGTGGCGCGGCGGACGCCAGGGTCAGCGCCTCGGACTCTTCTATGCCGAACGTTCGATCAGAAGCGACCAAGGAGGGATAGATGTCGTAGTAGTGGAGGTCGTCGAGGCCGAGCATCCGCTGGCGCAACCGAAAATACCTGTGTAGCGACGGCAAGTGACGATGAGCCGCCGCAATCAGGTTCTGGTACACCGCTATGGGGATGTTGTCTCCTGACAGCGCCGCTGCAAGAGCGTTCTCATACCTGCGCGCCTTGGCCCGAAACACGTGCGCTTTGACGTGAGTGTCGAGGGTCTGCCCGATCGACGTTTCATAGGCCTTCCAGGCGCCCCAAAATTCGTCGAATACAAGCTTCCGGTCGTCCCGATTCTGCGACGCTCGATGAAGCGAGTAGGCTGCCTGATCGAGAGTAATCTCCTCACCGCTTGAGAGGGTCACCTTCGGGAACGGTAGGTCAGAGCTGGTCAGCATCGCGTAGATCCGCTCAGCTCCTTGCACGACTGGCCCAGTCGCCGCGATGACCTGCTCCGCCTCGTCGGAGAGCGTGTGCGGCTCCTGTCTGAGAGTGTTCCGAATATTGAAGGCGTGTTTCGCCAAAGCCGGCTCGTCCGCAAGATACCGCTCGATCGTCTCCGACCCGACCCGCAGCAGCTCCGGTGACACAAACGCCACGACCTCACCGAACTCCGAGAGCAAGGCAGACGCCAGCCCTCGCCGTTCCTGATCCTCCGCCACCCGTCGGTCTTCGTCCGCTTTCAGGAAAGCAAAAACATAGAGCCGAGACAGCTCTTTCTCGGTCTCGTAGATAGCGTCGAACGCTTCACGCAAGGCAGCCGCACTGTCGCCCAAATGGCCACGATGCACGGCGAGTCCCGCTACGCGCGCTTCCAACTCATCTTTCGCTGCATTCCACGCCGCACCGTTCGGATAAATGTCGCTGAGGTCCCACTCGATCTGATCCGGTTGCGGCCGACTGGCATTCTGCGCGGTGGCTGTGGTCGCTGTCATCATGATAGTCACGAAGGTCACACTAAAGCCGGTCGCCATCGCGGCCAGCAGGGTCCACTTCTCACACGACATCATCAAGTCGCCCCTAGTTGTTCTGTACCAGCTGCCTGAGCACATACGGCAAGATGCCACCGTGGCGGTAGTAATCGATCTCCTCCGGGGTATCGATACGGACGGTTACTCTGAATTCCCGACAATCTCCGTCCTCTGCCACGGTTCGCACCATCGCTTCGCCACGGGGTGTGAGCTCGTCAGCGATTCTGGTCACCTCGAAGGTCTCACGACCAGTCAGCCCCAAGGTCTCAGCATTGTCCCCGTCCTTAAACTGCAGCGGTAATACGCCCATGAAGACTAGGTTGCTGCGGTGGATACGTTCGAAACTTGCGGCAATGACGACGCGTACCCCCAGTAACATCGTGCCCTTGGCCGCCCAGTCGCGGGACGAGCCGGTGCCGTATTCCGTACCGGCCAGAACGAGCAAGGGCACCCCGGACGCCTTGTACTTCATCGCAGCGTCGTAGATACTCATCGGCGTATCGCCGGGTTGATACCGAGTCCAGCCACCTTCGGTCCCAGGCGCGAGGTGGTTCCGGAGCCGGATGTTGGCGAAGGTGCCCCGCATCATCACCTCGTGGTTCCCACGGCGGCTCCCGAACGAGTTGAAATCCTTCGGGTCGACACCGCAGGAAACGAGGTAGCTTCCCGCAGGTCCATCAGCAGGAATCGAACCCGCCGGAGAAATGTGATCGGTGGTTACACTATCGCCGAGGTGCGCGAGTACGCGGGCTCCGACTACGTTCCCGGGAACAGTCGGTTCCAAAACCAAGTCATCAAAGAATGGGGGATTGCGCACGTAGGTGGACGTGTCGTCCCAGTCGAAACGCTCACCCTTGGGCGACTGCAAACCCCGCCACCGGTCGTCACCATCGAACACGCCGGCGTACGTCGAGACGAATTGATCAGTCCGCACCGCCGCCGCCATGGTGCTCTGAACCTCCGTGGCCGTTGGCCATACATCCTTCAGGAACACCTCGACACCGTCTGGGTCCCGGCCGAGTGACTCGGTCGTGAGATCGACGTTCATCCGTCCTGCAAGCGCGTAGGCAACCACCAACGGAGGCGAAGCTAGATAATTCGCCTGCACCTGCGGCTGCACACGCCCCTCAAAGTTTCGGTTTCCGCTGAGCACCGAGGTCACGACAAGGTCCCGGTTCTTGACCTCGGCCGCCACGTCTTTTGGCAGGGGACCACTATTCCCGATGCAGGTCGTGCAACCGTATCCCACCAAGCCAAAACCCAGTTCGGCTAAGGGCGCCATCAGTCCCGCAGCTTCCAGGTAGTCGGTGACCACTAACGACCCTGGCGCGAGACTCGTTTTCACCCATGGTTTTGGCTTGAGTCCGAGGGCAGCCGCCTTTTTTGCCAGCAACCCGGCTGCGATCATCACACTCGGATTCGAAGTGTTAGTGCAGCTGGTGATGGCAGCCACGACCACCGCACCGTGGTCCAGTCCGACACCATTCCCTGCCCCCGCCGACTCGGGTTTGGTTCGACGTGACAACAGGTCACCCAGGGTAGTGGCAAAGGCCCCCTTGGCCTGCTTCAGCGGCACCCGGTCCTGGGGACGCTTCGGACCAGCGATACTCGGTTCCACTTCGGCCAGATCAAACTCGACGACAGCCGCGTGCGTTGGCATAGAAGAGCCTGCACCAAACATCCCTTGGGCTTTGGCATACGCCTCAACCAATGCGACCTGCCCCGTGTCCCGACCTGTCAGCGTCAGGTAATCGAGGGTCATCTGATCGACCGGGCAAATCGCCACCGTCGACCCATACTCAGGCGACATGTTGCCCAATGTTGCCCGGTCGGCCAGCGTCAGCGACGACAAACCAGGTCCGAAGAACTCCACAAATTTACCGACCACTCCATGCTGACGTAGACGTTCCGTGATGGTCAGCACCAGGTCCGTGGCCGTGACACCTTCGGGTAGATGACCAGCAAGTTTGAAGCCCACCACATCGGGAACCAGCATCGAAATGGCCTGGCCGAGCATTGCCGCTTCGGCTTCAATGCCTCCCACTCCCCAGCCAACCACACCCAAACCATTCACCATCGTCGTGTGGGAATCAGTCCCGACGAGCGTGTCGGGATACGCCATCGGTTGGTCGCCGTTCTCGTCGAGACAGACCACACGGGCAAGATGCTCAAGGTTGACCTGGTGCACAATTCCGGTGTCTGGTGGCACCACTCGAAAATTGTCGAATGCCTGTTGTCCCCATTTCAGAAACGCGTAGCGTTCCTTGTTACGCGAAAACTCGAGTTGCGCATTCAGGTCGAAGGCATTGACCTCGCGGAAGTGATCAACCTGCACCGAATGGTCGATCACCAATTCAGCCGGCTGCAGGGGATTGATCTGACCGGGATGTCCTCCAAGGCGGACGACGCCGTCACGCATTGCAGCCAGATCAACGACTGCCGGCACACCGGTGAAATCCTGTAACAGAACCCGAGCTGGCGTGAACGATATTTCCTTCGTGGCCCCCGCCTGCGGATCCCACCGCGCCAACGTTTCGATATCGTCCGACGTCACGCTTGTACCATCCTCGCGCCGCAGGAGGTTCTCTAGCAAAATCTTCAGCGAGTAGGGGAGACGCGCCACACCAGAAAATCCGGCGCGTTCGAGTAATTCGAGGCTATGAAAAGCGACCGCAGTGCCTCCGGCCGACAATGTGGTGCGCGTGCCGAAACTGTTCTGACTGAGCATTCACTGTGTCCGTGACGTCAAGGCCGAGGGGAAAAGCCCCCACCGCGCCTCTGTTCCTGAACCGAGACGCTGGCGAATCCACGATTTTCCTTCACCGTTCCTCACTCGCGCAACCCTCCTTCAACGACACCGGCGCGGCCAACTCGCGCTTTCACCCGACCATCTGACCTACGCCCTCTGACTTCTGAGAGAATACGGTTGACTATGCCCAAGCTCGGAGCCCACATGTCGACAACTGGCGGCCTGCCGCGCGCTGTGGAACGAGCGCATGCGACCGGTTGCAAGACGCTGCAGATTTTCACGAAATCAGGCAGGCAGTGGCGGGCACGGCCGCTACCGAAACCCGAGATCGACAAATTTCGCCAGTTGAGTGCCGAGCTAGACGTCCAACCGGCGATAGCTCATGCCAGCTACCTGATCAACCTCGGAAGCCCGGATAACGCCTTGCAGGATAAATCGCGGAACGCCCTCGGCGAAGAACTCGACCGAGCCGAAGCCCTAGGCCTACTCGGGCTCGTGCTGCACCCGGGTTCTTACACTACCACCTCGGAGGAGGAAGGCTTGGCTCGCATCGCCGAGGGCATCGTGGCGGTATTGTCCGGACGCCAGAACTATCGGACCACGTTGTTGCTGGAGCATACAGCCGGGCAAGGTACCAACCTCGGGTACACATTCGAACAACTCGGCATCATCATCACCGAAGCGGAACGGAACAGTGCACCGCGGATCGGGGCGTGTCTCGACACCTGCCACCTGCTGGCCGCCGGCTACGACCTCAGTTCAGACGCCGCCTATGCCAAAACCATGACTGAGTTCGACCGTCACGTGGGAATAGACCGCCTCCGTGCGATACACCTAAATGACTCGGAGCATCCACTCGCCAGCCGAAAAGACCGACATGCCCACATCGGGCGTGGCCATGTCGGCTTGAGCGCCTTCCGCCGGTTGCTCACTGACCCTCGGCTGCAATCGATACCGATGGTCCTTGAGACCCCGAAGACTCAGACGAAAAACCCTTCGGGCAAGATGACTGCGATCGACGTCGACCCGATGGACCTTGAAAACCTCAGGACGCTGCGAGAGTTACTCGAGACCTAAGAACTCAAGTTCTCAGCGTAATCTCAAGGGACCGGCGATTCGCTGAAGACGACGGCTTCGAACGAGAACACGGTGGCACCGCAGCGCCAGGCGTCAGCGGGCAATCCGGCCTTGACGCATGTCTGTCCAAGGAAGGCCTCGCTGCTCCAGTGATGTTCGGTCGCCACCTGGGGTAGGAGCAGGCCGTGCTGCCTCCCCTGCTCAACAGCGAGACCGTGTCGGCCGACGACGATGCGCGCTGGGTCCGTCACCGGATCAAACGGTCCGATCACGGAAATCTCAAGAACCACCTCGGACAACTCGGCCGGTGTCAGGGGTGTAAACCGCGGGTCCCGAGTCGCGGCATCGCCCGCACAACGAGCGACCACCTCCGTCAACGGCTCGTCACGTTCGACTGACCCTATACATCCCCGCAACCGCTCGTCCCGCTTCAGGGTAACGAATGCGCCAGTCCGCCGAGACAACCCCCCAGTTGCAGGCGGTAGCTCCAGGGCGCAGTCCGCGAGCCGCGCCTCGATGGCCCGCCGGGCCAATTGCAGCAGGACCTGTCGTTCATTCGAACTCAGCACATCACTTTGCTCATACGCACGCCTACCTGTTCG
>DQEK01000189.1 GCA_003533545.1 Acidobacteriota bacterium
AGATGAGGTTCGGCAAGCGCAGTTGGGAGCGTGAGGCCGTGAACTGGTCTATTGGAGACGTTCGCTGGTTCACGTTATCGACGTGTTCTAGCTGGTTGTGATGCGCATCCTATTCGGCGCGTTCGTCATCACTCTTGGCACCTCTCTTGCGGTGCCGATTGTCGCGCGGCAAGGTCCGATCCAGGTGGATATTACCTGGATGTCGATGGCCAATCTTCATTACCAGATTGGAGACGTTGGGATCATTACTGACGGGTACATTAGCCGGATTCCTGAGGCCGCGTTCTATGGCGGCTCCAGTGGTTTGGCGAGTACGCGCGACGCGTTTCGTCCGGATGTGCCAGCCGTTCGGCGGGTGCTTGATGCCATCGGTGGCCCGCCACGGGTCACGCTTTTGCTGACCGGGCACAGTCACTGGGATCACTCGTTCGACACGGCAACCTGGGCAGCGCTTACAGGTGCGCCCGTCATTGGGTCGAGGACGACTTGCTTACAAGTGCAATCCGAAGGGATTCCGGCTGACCGTTGCACCATCGTCGACGGGACGGAGGTCATTTCTTTGACTCCGGACGTCACGATGTACGTGGTGCGCTGGAATCACAGCGGGGACCCAGACCGTAATCCAGAGCAGCACAATGCCGTGGAATTGGACGCGGTACCCGTGCCAGACCCGGCCACTGGGGGATTGCGCGTCGGAGTGGCTGAAGATTTTCCGAACGGTGGCGGCACCCGCGGGTTCCTGTTTGTCGTCGACGACGCTAGTGGATCGTCCTATAGCTGGTTTCAGCAAAGCTCGGCTAGTGCGGTGGATCTCGATGTTCCGATTGTCGTCGACGACGTCGATTACGGGGCGCCGACGGACAATCTTCGAGCGGCAATGAACGCGGCCGGCCTGGACCGGGTCGATCTGTGGATTGCGACCGGCGGGTTGTCCGTCGCGAGACTAGTTGTGCCACTGCTTCGACCGCGGGCGTATTTACCGATTCACTGGGACGGATTGTGGGAGCCATTCGATGCGGGGTTGTCACGGCCGTTCACGGGAGGCGCGCTCGAAGCGTTCTTGCGTGAGGCCGCTATTGAACTGGTGGCACCTGGTCAGTTCATGGACCGGTGGCGGCTCAGTTCCGCGGGGATCGTTCCACGGTCAAATCGCGACGTGCAACGAACGCTCGGTTTTTCGGTGCCCTGATAGTGGACTGGTCGGTGTGTCACGGCCGCACCTTAAGCACAGGTCTGTGGCCCTACAGCTCGGGCCTGCTACTGTCCCGCGTCCGGTGCTTTCATCAGTCGGATGGAACTGGCTCCCGCTTTGGGCACGAACTTTTGCGTGCGGCCCTGGACGTTGTCAGCGGCGTAAACGTTGCCTTCGGAATCGACTGAGAACTGGTGCAGCTCTGAGTAGAGTCCGGGGCCCTCTCCGTCCATGTCCCAGCCGTCGATCCGGTTCCCGTTCACGTCAAGCTTCACCATTTTGACTGGCTGGTTGTCGGCCACCCAGACGTCATAGCCAGTTACGTAGATATCATTCGGAAAGTCGAAACCGGGCCAAGTGCCGATTGGAGAAATGTTGGGGTGATACCACGGGGACCGCGTGGTCTCGTTGAAGACTTGGACCCGGTCGTTGTTTCGGTCGGCGACGTAGATGTTGCCGCGGGAATCGGTGGCCACGGCGTGTACGCCGTTGAATTCTCCCCGCCCGTCACCCTCTTCACCCCAGTGTGTAAGATAGTTTCCCTCGGCGTCGAGTTTGACGACGCGAGAGTTGTCTAGCCCATCCGCAACGAATATCGAACCATCTGCCTTGAACGCGATGTCCTGAGGGCGGCCGAAGTGCGCCTCGTCGTCGCCGCCGACACCCGGTTCGCCCAGCGTCATCACTAATTCTGAGCCGTCGTTCGAGAAGGCATAAACGGCGTGTCCAGTCTCGTTGATCACCCAGACCTTCCGGTCTGGGTCGTACGGGTTGATCCGGATCTTGTGTGGCCCGTTCGAGCCTTCGAACAGGCTATCCCACTGGGTCCACGCCTCGGTCATGTTGCCGTCCCCGTCGACTACGAAGATACTGTTCCGCCAGATCCGCTGGCCCTCCGCGGGTCGTAGGGCGTTTAGCCCGATCGAGCCAACAAACCCGGCGAAGCCAGGTGGGAGGGGGTTGGGAAGTCGCATTTCACCGCGCTGAATCACGAAAATGCGGTCCGGCGATTCTGCGTAAACGCCGGGGTGTGAGCCCCACGCGAAGCCGGCGCCCGCAAACGGCTTCATCCAGCCATCGACCACGTCGTAAGGACTTGAGCCGCCCTCCTGCAACTGCGCTGGAGGACCCAACAAGCTGACCCCTACGACAACCACAAGCGCGAAAACAAACGTACGCATGTCCACCCTCTCTTCTACGTGCGTTGCCGATGAGGACCCGACGAGTGTATTCCCCTTTGGATGTTGATTAATGGACGTCCGTGCGGCGCCAGATGCCCGCGGTTCAGCGCGTGCCTTCGACTGCCTGCGTGTTCAGTCTGCGGGCACCGGCCATGATGCCCGTCAGTCCGTAATTGCCTTCGTGACAGGCATACTCGAATAGCGGCCCGTCAGTGCGACGAAACGGGATGGCTACTGTCCAGGGGCGAGTGTAGTTGTTCGGGTCGTCGATGGTGAATTCGTACATCACCGTATCGTCATCAACTCGTGTGAACCGTTCGACCAGATGGGTGTCCTTTGACGAGCCACTGAAGTTAGTGGCCCGGGAAAAATTCTTTGTCTCGACTACGAGCGTCTCACCGTCGAAATGTCCTCGCGAACTGCCCACCCACTGACGGATGTCACTGTGCGGTTGGTCGCTCACCGCGATGATTCGCGTGTTGTGAATGTGTTCGTTGACGATGGTGACGTAGCCTGGCACTTGCATGATGAGCACGTTGTTGTTGTACGACCCCGGTCGCATCGGAGGACCAGAGTTGGAGCCCATCAAACACCGATCGCCAAGACTGCGATCGGTGTAGTGGTCGGCGAATCCGTTACGCAAATTCAGCCGCCGAATGCCATTGGCGCGGTTGAAGTCTTCGGTGTAGGGTATGCGACCGTTCGGTGGGTCGACTACGAGTGACGTTCGTTTGTCGCTTGTGAGTTCGATGCCGCGCTCGTACCAGAACTCGTTGTACGACAG
>DQEK01000456.1:0-1943 GCA_003533545.1 Acidobacteriota bacterium
TGGCCGATTTCGAAGAACATGTGCGACGCCCCATCGACTTCGATCAGTCGCTGGTCGAGGCCATCGGTGAAGACATGATGCGAGCTGGCACCGTGACCATGGATTCATCCTATCCGGCTTTCATGGTGTTCTGGATCGCTACCTTTCGTATCAAGGCACTGATCGATGACACCAGCGAAAAACAGGTTGCGTTGGTGGATGCGTTACTCAGCGGATATGAGGATGACATGGTGGTCAACATGGGCCATGCGTTGTTCGATATGGCGCAGCTCCTGCCCACCGACGCATTTGATGACTTGCAGCAACTGGTAAGTGCGCTGCAGGCTCGCTCTTTACCTGACAAGTTTCTCGCTCGGTGGGATGCGTTCGTCTTCGATTATGGCCACCGAGGACCGTTGGAGATGGACTTGCTGAATCCTCGTTATGGAGATTCGCCCCAGTTGATTCTGAGACAAATCGCGACCCTAGCTCGGTCCGGAGGCACCTTCAATCCCCACGACATGCAGGCAAAACAAGTGAAAGGCCGTGAGGAGGCCTATCAGAAATTGCTCGAGTTACTACCTGCTCGTAAGGGTAAGAAGCTGAAAAAGCTGTACACCGACATCCAGTCGTATAACGGCGCCAGAGAGTATTTCAAGCACCACATCACAGAGCTCTATCACCGGTATCGCAAGCACACCATGCGGCGGGCAGATCAATTTGTCGCTGACGGCCGTCTCGACCGCGCAGACGACGTCTTTCAATTATCTTTTGAGGACGTCGACCGGGCACATGCTGATGCAAGTATGGATATCCGGGCATTGGTGGCGGAGAAGGGCGCCCTTTTCGTCAAACAATGTGCTCAGGTACGACACTTTCCGCTTGCCATCGATTCCCGCGGCCGAGTATTTAGGCCGCAAGTACCCTCAACGGATGAGCCCGAGGGCACGCTCGTTGGAACGGCGGTATCCGCGGGCGTGGCCACCGGCCCCATCAAGGTACTCAACGATCCCTTTGAGAAGGACGTGGAACCTGGCGACATTCTGGTAGCGGTCACCACCGACCCTGGCTGGACCCCGCTGTTCATCAACGCTGCCGCCGTGATCCTGGAAATCGGTGGCGAACTTCAACATGGCGCACTGGTAGCGCGGGAATACGGAAAGCCGTGCGTTAGCGGAATTGCCGACGTGACCCATCAGTTCGAGGACGGCCAGATCGTTGAGGTGGATGGCAATACCGGGCGGGTCCGGCTGGTGGATTAGAGGGCATCCTCCGGGAATAACCGAGGCGCCATTGATGGCTAACCATGCCCCCGGGTACGAACGAGCCGGTCGCGTACTCCGCGTACTTCTGCATTTCAAGGCGGTATGCTGCTCTTCCCGACGCTGCAGGAGATCAAGATGAGCGATGTAGCTCCGGACATGCAAGAAATCATGACGAACTTCATGTCCGTTATGCATGCACCTACCGTACCGGCGGTAGATATCGCGCCCGATCTCGCACCTCGCATAGCCGAATTCGGTCTGGAAAACAATTGTCGCCAGCTCGCCGACGAAGGCTATACAGTGGTCCAGGACGTAGCGCCACCGGAATTCTTTGCTCGCCTGAGAAAGACCATCTTAGAGAAAGCGAATCCCTATGGATCGCTGCTAGCAGACAAGGATCCGGTCTTCGCCGAGGCGGCGCTCAATCCAAAGCTAGGCGCACTCGCGGAATTTTCCGTGGGCGGCGGCTTCCTGCTGAGCATTGAGGCGACTACCGTGCGCGAACCAAACGAACCGTCATTGGACATCGACCTGCACGCGGATCAGGCCTGGGTTCCGGCACCCTTTCCCGAGCACAACCTGTTTTTGACCTGCTGTTGGGCAACTGACGACTTTACCTTGGAAAGCGGCGCGACGATGGTCGTCCCCGGCTCGCATCGGCACCGACGGATGCCAACGATGGAGGAAGTAGCAGAGAAA
>DQEK01000456.1:2334-2655 GCA_003533545.1 Acidobacteriota bacterium
GTGTGGCACGGCAACTGGCCGCGTACGATTCCCGGCCAACGCGTGGTGCTGCACGTCTCGTATACGCGGTTGATGATGCGGCCGATGGAAAGCTACCCGCCGGAAATCGAAGAACAGCTTATCGTCGAGCACGGTGACGGCATGGCCCAACTCCTGGGCCGCCATGACTTTCTTGCCAAACCGGAGGGCAAGAGCGACCTTCAGAGATTCTATAACGCCATAGCCAATAGCCGAGCCTAACGATGCCGGGTCGAATGAAGTAGAAGAACCCGACTAACTAGGCATCTCGGGTACGAACGTACCCATTAATCCGAGCAAACT
>DQEK01000100.1 GCA_003533545.1 Acidobacteriota bacterium
GTGGAGTCTGAGGCCGGTCGTTATCCCGGGGCGTCCATAGTCTTTCTGGAGTCCCCGATTGACGGGGCCGCTCCGGGCCGCGGGACACAGGTTTCCGGTCCTTGGGCGCATACGAGTGACTTGCCGAAGTTTCCTCAGTGGTTGTCGACATCGGACGAAAGCGTCGTGATGACCGAGGTTATGGGGCGGTCGATGCTAGCGGCCAGGGCCGGCCGTCGGGTTGATATTGGTCAGCGTCGTGCAGTCGTGATTGCAGATCTCCCACTAACAGGAAGCACGATACGGCAGATAGAGGCGACTAGCGGGACGGTGTTGCTTGAGGCGGCCGCCGGAGTCGGTGGGTTTGAGGTTGGTACGGAGTCGGTTTCCGAACAGACGATTTCGCTGGGTCGCTCGGGAGGAGCCGGGGAGACTTTGGACGGTCTGTCTTGGGCGTCGTTTTTTGACCTTCGCGATTGGGTTACTGGTGAGCAAGGGCTGGGAGGCTTGACGTTTCAGGTTCGTCCAGCGGGTTTTTATGCGCTAATCGTCCAAGGGGTTGACTTGAACTTTGCGAGAGCCTTGCTCTTCGTACTGTTTTTGGTCGGTGCCATGTTTCTCGCTATAGAGGCCGCCGCACTTACCATGGGTTTCACTCTGGCCAAATCGATCACCGGGGCTGTCCACGAGTTATTTGCTGGCACCGAACGAATTAGGCGAGGAGATTTGGCCCATCGGATTCGCGTCGAGACAGGCGACCAACTTGGCGAACTCGCGGTGTCGTTCAACACGATGACAGGGAGTATCGCTGGGCTGCTGGAGCAGGCGGAGGAGAAACGCCGTCTGGAGGAAGAACTGCGGATTGCACGTGACATCCAAATGTCGTTACTGCCGCAGGGCACGTTTTCGTTGCCGGGACTGACTGTCTCGGCCAGTTGTATTCCAGCTCGTGAGGTTGGTGGAGATTACTACGATTTTGTTCCGCTGGACGATCGGAGACTTGGGGTAATCGTGGCGGATGTCTCAGGCAAGGGAACTTCGGCAGCTTTCTACATGGCTGAACTCAAGGGCGTGCTGTTGTCGTTGAGTCGAATCTATCAAAGTCCGAGGCGCTTGCTGATCGAGGCCAATCGTATTTTGTCTGGCAATCTGGACAGCCGCACTTTTATTACGATTCTTTATGCAGTTTTAGACCTCAATGATCGCACCTTAACCTACGCGCGTGCCGGTCATACGCCACTCATCCACGTTACGTCGAAGGGAGTCGGTACCGTTTGTTCGCGTGCACTGGCCCCCGGTGGAGTCGCAGTCGGTTGGGGACTCGAGAATATGCAGGAGCGGTTTAAGGGAGTGCTTGAGGAGCGCACTGTCACGTTTTCCGACGGCGACCTGTTCGCATTATTCACGGATGGGATTACCGAAGCGATGAACGAAGGCCTTGACCTATTCGGAGAGGATCGTCTCTGTCGGTTGCTTGAGGAGCATGCGCGTTCACCGTTAGAGACGCTGCGCAAAAGAATCGTCGGCGATGTAACTGGGTTTGTAGGCGATGCAGAGCAACACGACGATATGACACTCGTGTTGTTCCGCGTCGATGGTTCTGGTGTCGTAGGACAACCGGTCGTGCGCCAGGCATGAGCGAGCCTGAACCCAGGGTTGTGTTTAGAGCGACGTCCATCGTCGAGGCAGACGTCGTCCGGGCGCTTCTGGAGGCGCAGGGGATGCACGTGTTGCTGTCTGCCGACGGGCCGCAGGCCATCTTTCCGCAATCGGTTAGTGGCCTTGGCGAGGTGCGTTTGGCGGTATGCGCCGGTGACGCCGAGAAAGCCACGCTGTTGATCACTGAGTTTAGGCAGCAAGTGTCTGACCAACTGATCCGTATTAAGGATGAATTTCGCGCCTTGGAAGAGACACTGGGATATCACTTTGTCGACCAGGGGTTACTCGAGCATGCGCTGACTCATCGGTCCAAGGCTCATGAGGACATGAGCGGTGGCGTTAGGGACAACGAATCACTTGAATTTTTAGGTGACGCTGTCCTTGGTTTCGTTGTTGCAGCCAGATTGTTTCGTGAGTTCCCGGACTGGAACGAGGGACAAAAATCGAAGGCAAAAGCGATGATCGTCTCGGGGGCTGCCCTGGCGAAATTCGGCGAAAGCCTAGGACTGGGTGACCACCTCATGTTGGGTCGTGGTGAGGAAAAGACTGGAGGACGACGGAAACATTCGCTTATCGAAGACACCTTCGAAGCAGTGATTGCTGCCATTTACCTCGATGGAGGGATTGGCGCCGCTGAAACGTTTTTAGAACGCTTCCTTCGACCCCAGTTGGATGACCTCCGAGCGGAAGGGCTCAAGTCTGGTGTTGCGGCTGATCACAAGTCGGCGTTGCAGACATTTCTGCAAGCGCGCGACATGGGGTTGCCGGATTATCGACTCGTCGCTGAGCATGGGCCTGCACATCAGAAAATATTTGAGACTGCGGTCTACGCGGGGGAGAGAGCTCTCGCTCGTGCCAGTGGTCGTAGCAAGAAGGAAGCGGAGCAGCGGGCAGCAGAACAGGCATTACGGGTGCTCGCTGCGGAGGCTAACGGTGCTTAGGTGCCACCGGAATGCCTAGACTTTGACGGAAACGACCACGTCGGCCAGATTAATCAATTTCGACTAGGTTCCACGAGTGGTCGCGGTCGGTGGTCTGGTCCTCTGTCGTAGAGACTGGTTGATCTCGTGAGATAGGCACGGGATCCATGTAGGGAAACCTGCTGACCGCATACTCTTGTACTTCACGGGCGAGATCCTCTTCGTTTGGTGGGGCTGCGTGACCGTGTAAGCGGACCCACAAACGGAGTACAGGATCGACGAAACGATAGCGTTTCTGTCGCACATTCAGCAGATCGACGTCAGCTAGCCACGAAAGGTAGTCTTTCGTGGACCCGGGTGTTCTTCCGAGCCGGCGGGAAATTTCCGTAAGCGTTAGTGGCTCTTCCTTGGACAGGATCTGAAGGATCGCCTTGAGCGCGCCGTACCCGCGTGCACGATGTAGCCTCAGCTCATAAGAAAAACGGCACGCCATCGAAAGCGGGGCGCCGGGGGCCATCTGCATTGCCAGTGAACTGACAGGGTCACCGGCACCCATCGAGACAGTCGCCTTTGCTAAATGATGTAGATACCTCGGGCGGCCGTCAGTCAGCGCGTGAATGATCCGGCCGATTTCAAGTTGTTCGTTGTCAGCAGCGCCAATTTTGAACCCGTGTAGTGCAGTCGAGATCTCAGCAGGACTCAGGGGGGGGACAAACACGAATTCAAAACGGTCTGGTGCGTCGTGAAACAATCGTCTGGCCCTAGTGTCGAATCGGGTTGCCAAGACGAACCGATTGGAGCTCTTGCACAAAGCCCCCCAGAATTCTCGTGGAGCTTTCCGGAGTCCTGGAAAATTCTCGAAGGTCTTCATTTCAAGAACTTCGTCGAGCAGGAACGTGACTGCTGAGCCGCTATGCGAGCACGCGTGAGCGAAAAATTCACAGGTTTGATCGAACGCAGCGCGTGTCGAAAGGGCGTCGCTAGGCGGCGAATCAGGCGCCTTCGTGCGGTAACGTGACGTTTGGGTAATGGACGCCAAGAAGGCTTCCGGAGTAGTGGCGACACGCTCGAGATCGTGGTACTCGGATTCTGAACCGAGCAACTTTTCAAGTCGTCGTAGGAGGGTGGTGCGGCCACTGCCGCATCCGCCGACGACCACTGGGATCCTGGGCGGGCTCGCCTCGAGGGCGGCGAGGATTCTCCGTTCGAGGGAAGGTCGTTTGGGGAGCACGCTAGGTCATTCGATGTGACGTGGCAACG
>DQEK01000047.1 GCA_003533545.1 Acidobacteriota bacterium
GGCATCGTCGTGGGGCTGGTCGACGCCGACGGCTCAACGGTCGTCGGTCACGGTCAACGCGGTCTCGACGACCCGCTGACACCGGATGGCGACACGGTCTTCGAGATCGGATCAGTATCGAAGGTCTTCACGGCGACCCTATTGGCGGACATGGCCGCGAGCGGCGAGGTGGAGATCGAGGCGCCAGCAGCGAGCTATCTGCCAGATTCCGTCGACATGCCGGGGGAGATCAACGACCCGATCACCCTCTATCACCTAACCACTCACACTTCGGGCCTGCCCAGAATGCCCGACAATTTCGCGCCAGCCGATCCGAACAACCCCTATGCGGACTACTCGGTACAGCAGATGTACGACTTTTTCTCGGCCCACGAGCTGTCCCGTGCCCCGGGCGAGACCGTGGAGTACTCGAACCTTGCCGTCGGCCTGCTGGGTCACATCCTCGCCGAGGCGTCTGGCCTCGACTACGAATCCCTGGTGAAGGAACGCATTACCGGTCCGCTTGAGATGAACGACACGAGGGTCACACTCTCGACGGACATGCGGACACGTCTCGCCGCTGGGCACAAACTTGACCTTCGGCCAGCAGCCAACTGGGACATTCTGACTCTGGCGGGCGCGGGCGGACTGCGATCCACGGTGAACGACATGCTGAGGTTCGTCGCCGCTAACCTCGGGCTGACCGCCACCGAGCTGGCGCCAGCGATGGCAAACGCCCACAAGCCGCGCGAGAACATGGGGCCCGAAGGAATGCAGGTGGGCCTGGGCTGGCTCAACACCTCGCAGCACGGCCTGACGATCACCTGGCACAATGGTCAAACTGGTGGCTACCACTCGTTCGTCGGCTTCGACAAGGAGCATGGCAAAGGTGTGGTAGTTCTTTCAAATGCCGAGTCGTCCATTGACGACATCGGCTTTCACCTGCTCGACCCGCGGTTCGAGCTCGCGCCCGTCGAACCCATCCAGACCACGAGCACAGTTCCGGACTCACCGGCCGGCCGTGCGCTAACCAGATGGATCCAGGTAACCCGCGGGTCGAACCGAGAGGCGGCGCGCAGGCACTACGAAGAGGCCTTCCACGAGTCGTTCCGGTCCGGGGTGCCACTTGAGGCCTACATGGAAGTTCGCGACCAAATCAGAGGCTCGCTGTCGTCCGTGGAGATGACCCACTTCGTGGCACGCGACGACCACGACCTCTCCGCGTACGTCGAGAGCAACGGTGCCTGGTTCGCCATACACCTGCAGGTCCGTCCTGAGGATCCTTACGAAATCGTCGGGCTTCTCCTACAGCCGAGCGATCCTCCCGCCGAGCCTGATCAGGAGGGTCAGTAGAGGACGCACCCCATTTAGTTTTCTCGACCTCCCCCATCTCCAACCATGTCTCCAAGCGTGGGGACGTTTCTCGACCGGTCCAACAACCTGCTCGACGTATTCAACGACGCTGAACTCGGGCGCGTGTAGCGCTCCGTGATTGCAAGATCGGGTCGGCTGCGTAAGCCTGGCCGGCCCCGGCTGCTACGGCGCTGGAGCGAGGATGACGAGCACGAGCAGCCGCTCGGCGCCGGTATTACGGATGCCGTGAGGCGCTCCTTCGGGTGCAACCAACAAAACTCCGGCTTGCATGGAAACCTCATCGCCCTCAAGCAAGAACAGTCCTCGGCCTTCGATGACCTGATAGATCTTGTCCATACCTTGATGGGCGTGGAGCGCATGCTCCTGCCCTGGCTCGAACGCATTCAGTCCGACCATCACACGTTCGGAGCGAAAGATCGTGCTCTTGCCCATCTTGTCCGGCAAGTACATGGCGAGGTCTCGAGGGTCGATTGGGGTGGGATGCTCCATGCTCGTGATACTAGTGCACGCGGCGGTCGGGCAGTAGTGGATACTCAGCCGGCACCGGGGAGCAATGCTCTTGCTGCCTCAGCGGTTAACCGAACGAACCACCCTGACTAGGGAGTAGCACACGACCCGATTACGTCTCGTCGAGCCTTTTTCGGTGGGACTGCGTCAGCCGCATGCCTGGTTCGGACGCACGCATCCCAGCATATCGCTCGATGGCCCGGTCGACGATACGCTGTCTGGCCTCCTCATTTGGCTCTAACGTCCAGACGCCCCACTCTCCGGTGCTGCCGAGCGCGATACCGTCAGATCGCGGCATGCAGTTGAACTCATAGTTAACCTCGGGCTGGGGAACCAGAAACGTCAGCTGCCCTTTCACCGGGATCAATTCTTCATCATTGAACAGGTCCAGCGACCCAAGGCCCGTGCAGTTGACGATGACCGATTCACTGACGCTCATCAGATCGCGCGGCGTGTCAAACTTTCGGATGACGACACGACCGCCCAGGAGATGAAACTCTCTCGCCATGGCGTCGAGATAGATTGAGGGCTCGATCCGAATCGACGAGCGACGAGAAGCGTAGGGCGTTTGGAACGGGTGTTCGCCTGGGTAGAGGATCTCGCGGTCTGACCGCAGGTAGGTGGGCAGCTCCGCCGAGTAGGTCTCCGATACAACGTCAAGGCGTGCATCGCCGTCCCGGTCTTCGGGGTCATCCGCGAAGCCGTCGGGAACGCGTTCCTCCGCGCTCTCCGTCGAAGGCAGTGCCTCCATCGTGCTATAGCTGTCCAACCAAGAGATTCCGTAGCGTGGACCAACCAGCAGTTGCAGCTGTCGGTAAGCGATTTCAACTGCACGGTCGAACTGCGCCTCCCACGCCACTGTGCGCGGGCCAGACACGAGCCTAGAAGTCGGTGAAAATGTCGCATACGCCATGTTTGAGGTGGTCTCCGGCGGCACCGCCATTGCGTAGATCGTCACGTCGAAACCACGCCGTTGCAGTTGCCTCGCCGCGGCCAAGCCAACTGCGCCAGACCCAAGAACGGCCGCCCGTCGGTCGCCCTGTTCCAGTGCCAGGTCGGCGGCCAGTGCCCCGGTCCCCCAGGAAAGAGAGATACCAGCCCCGCCATGCCCATAGTTGTGCACTACGGTTTTCGCGTCGAATTTCTCAGCCTTCAGGAGGAAACCAGACGGACGGTGCGGACGTAAGCCGACCGTGGTTCTGATGACACGATCCCAGGAAGCTCTAATCGGCGCGAGGACGATCGGCTGGCGAGTGAGGCGCCGGGTGACGCTCGCCGGTTGTGACGTCCTAACCGCGCAACCACCGAGGCCGAGACCAACTGCCGCCATGCTGGCGCTTTTGAGCAGGGTCCGTCTGTCCATTAGTTCCCCCGGGAGAATCGATCGGGCATCACTCGAAAAAC
The DNA here is from genome assembly GCA_003533545.1 of Acidobacteriota bacterium. GTDB lineage: Bacteria > Acidobacteriota > Vicinamibacteria > Vicinamibacterales > UBA8438 > DQEK01. Next base: position 3,265 of record DQEK01000047.1, read on the forward strand.
TCCCCCTCGTAGTAAGTCCACCAACGACGACATCAAATTACTCCATCACCATCACTCGTCCAAACGACAGTTCCATGTTGATTCCAATGTAGACCCGAAGTAGCAAAGGCATGAGAAAAAACACAACCCCTCCACGTTGTTCAGGCTGCCAGCCAGCAGTAGGATCGCATCTTCGTACCAAATCAGAGAACGCCATGAGGTTGCTCTCCCCCCTTCTCGCCGTCGTCGTTGCCCTCAGCTTCGTCGCGTCCCTGCGGGCGCAGACGCCAGCGATCGACGCGTTGCGGGTGCTGGCCGATCAAGGGGACCCCGACGCACAGTACGAGTTTGGATGCATGCACGACGTTGGCTGCCTCGACGAGGCCGTCCTCAGCAACGGCCTAGAAATAGACTCGATGGACGATGCTGAAGCGGGGCACTGGTATCGGCTAGCGGCCGATCAGGGGCACGCAGCGGCGCAGAGCAGGCTTGGTGATTTCTACCACTTCGGGTACGGCGTCCCGCGAGACTATGCGGAGGCGATGCGGTGGTATCGGTCGGCAGCTGTGCAGGGAGGAGCCGTGGCACAGTACAACCTCGGGGTCAGCTACGCCATCGGCCGCGGCGTCCCACTGGACGATGTCGAAGCGGCGCGCTGGTATCGACGGGCGGCCGATCAAGGGTACACCGTGGCGCAGTACAACCTCGGGAACCTGTACGCCACCGGCCGCGGCGTCCCGCAGGACGATGTCGAAGCGGTGCGCTGGTATAGGTTCGCCGCTGAACAGGGACATGCCGATGCACAGTGGAACCTAGGGCTGATGTACGAGGTCGGCATCGGCATTCCCCAGGACTATGTGGCGGCGCACATGTGGTTGCATTTATCGGCTTCACGAAGAACCAGTGCGGGTGGCAATCTGGACTTGGTCGCCCATGATCGCGCGCGAGTTGAGAGCAAGATGAATACAGGCCAATTCGCCGAAGCCCAGCGCCTCGCCCGCGAGTGGAACGCTCGGCACTCGCGCAACTAACTCCCGTCCACCCTGCACCGGGTGCCGATTCATTCCCAACGAATACCTGCCACACCCACCAATGGCCTAATTGAGCTTCAAGTGTTTCAGCCTCGTTGAAAAAGCGAAACTTAATGAAAATATCGTAGCAACACTTGCCAGAGCGATTAATTTTTGGATCGTCGCTTGTCTGACCATTGCCTCTTGGCTCGCAACGGCGCTATCACCGACAAACTGATAAATCACGTAAGAGAACGTGCTTACCAGATAAACCATGGTGACAAGAGCATGTTTGTTGTCGACCGAACTACGGAGTAGAACGATGAGGTACGCGAGAGAGCCTGGAACCAATAACCTAAATGCATTAAGCGCAAAAAACGTATGCAGATCTAGGTAGCGATCGTGTGGTGTTAAACCCACTCCTGCAAAGAACGTCGTGCCGAAAAAGAAAAAGCTCGATCCGATAATAGCCACCGTATGGGTGAAAGAGTCGACTTTGAATAATCTCGGTACAAATAGGAATGCGATGCCCACACCAAGAAACATGATCATCGATGTATTGAAGAAGAATGCAGAAAGAGAATTCGCGGCCCCTGAGTGCGATTGATCGCCACCGAGGTCGCTCAAGAAGTTGTGCGTAATGGAGTATCCACGCTGTGCGGGATCGTGAATGTTGCCACCTGGATAAAAATAAATTGCAGCTATTACGGAGACAACAAAAAACACAACAACGAAACGAAGTAACGCAACAGTCAGAAATTTGTACATGGAAAGCATCAATACAGAGTTCAGCTATCTCGGTTCTTGCGTTACGACTGCCGTTCCCGCGAAAGAAACGCCCCGCACCCGCGTGAGCCGTCACCCGCCGCATTAGGCCCCAGGACGCTACCACCGACGCTGCGCGGCTCGACCATCATGATAAGCCGACTAGCGATCCGAGCCGTCATGACAATTAGTCCTCTCAGTCCCAGTCTTTCACATCGAGCACACGCCACATGTACCAAGCTGCAACAGAGCGGTACGGGCGGTAACTGTCACCAAGCGTGATGAACTTTTTGGCGTCAGGGGGCTTGCATCGTTGGAACTTCGCCCACCCGGTGCGCACCCCGAGATCGAGCGCGGGCCATACGTCCAAGCGACCCAGCGAGAAGATGAGGTGCATCTGCGCACTCCACTCACCGATACCCCACACTTTCGTGAGCGCTGCGGTAATTTCCTCGTCGGACTGGTCATAGAAGTTGGCAGGGTCGAAGTCTCCACGCGTGACGTGGCGGGCGAGACTCTTCATGCTCTTCGTCTTGGCCCCCGAGAGCCCAACCTTGCGATAGGTCGCATCGCGCTTTCGGAGGAAGGCAGCCGGGTCCAGTGCCTCGCCTTCAGGGAACAGTGCCAGCACACGCCCCCAGATCGCACTCGCCGCGGCCCCGGCGAGCTGCTGGTAGGCAACAGACCGAGCAACCGCCCCGAACGTCGAGTCGCGCAACTCGACGGAGGGGGTGCCGACCTTTGCCACTAATGCCGCAAAGCGAGGGTCGCGTCCGCTGAGCTCTCGCACAGCTTTCCGTGGTCGCCAATAGCGTTTGGACACAAATAATCGTAGACCTTTCAGATCGCCTAGCGATCACGGTCTCTCTCGACCACAATCTAGAGTGCTTTTCCCGACGATTGCACTCCACTCTAGCATTCTGATGATCTGCCAGTTGGCGATGGTGGCACGTTTCCGTCAGTTCCCCACGACCGAGGCAAAAAAGGGTCCGGGTTCGATTCCTGAGCAACTCACCTTTTCCTGACAAGAACGAGTATCGTTTCATCGGCCGCAAGGCATGTCGGGCGCTTGTCGTCATCGCTCCCGGTGCATCCGGTAGGAAGCATGGCGTCGTTTGCACTGGGTATCATCGTGACCGTGTATGTACTTCATGTGGGGCCTGGCGTGGTTGGGATGAGAGGTCGCCACGACCGAATCTAAAGGTTGTTGTCGTTCATCGAGGACCGAAGCGACCGACTCGACACTCCCCAGTGACGAAGTGGACATGCGACACACGCCACCACGGCACCTTCTTCTCGTCGTCCTGCTCGGCCTCCATGGATGTGCCGTTCTCCAGGCAGAGGACTTCAGTTCGGACATCGCTATCGAATTGTTCCGACCGGACAACTCTCCCGTGCTCGAGGGAGACACCGTCTCCGGAACGCTGCGGGGACAGGTCACTGTCCAAAATTCGATGATGCAACATGCTCAGTTCTACAAAAACTTCAGGATCCTCATTCCGGATGAAGCGGGACAACTGATCGATTCCAACGATTGGTTGCGCACCTTCACACTGGATACATCCGAGTTTTATGATGGCGAAAACCTCATCAGCGTGCACGTGCATCCGATGAATACGCCAGGCACACCCTACATTGCAGACATGTCGGTCCAGGCCTTTAAGATCGCGACGGTCAACGGCCGAGCCGCGCCAAGGGGCGACGTGCAGCTACCGACGATGACAATCGACCCGACCATGATGTCCTTACTCAGTTCAAGCCTCCTGGACAGCAAGAGCTTCTACACTGACTACGATGCGGTGACCGTGTTCGACGACGGCAGAAAAATCGACGTCGATCAACGAGGAGGCGAATCGAATTCGGCTCAGGTGATTCCACATCTCGGCACTTCGATCTTAGGCCGGTTCAGATGGACCGATAGAGCACTGCCGTTTGGCGACTCGATGGGACGCCTGATCACCCGCGCGCACTTGATCAACTTCCAGACGACCACCGACACGCCGGCTCGAATTGTCTTCTTCTTCAACGATGCGTGCGGGCGGGCGAACTACGCGTTCTATAACTTCATGTTGCCTGCCTTGTCACCTGAAGCCAGACGCGCGTATCCGCTACCCTCCACTGACGCGAAAATTCTGAATGTGTCTCAGGGGGACGAGATCGTCATTCCGGACGACGGCGTGTTCTCCTTGCAGGTCGAAGTCACGAATCCTGGCCGGTTGGGATTCGAGTTTGCGACGTTGTCGACGTGGGTCGGCAACCGCTCGGTGGCGGCCACCGACTTGAGGCCGCTGATTCGAGCGATGACACCCGGACAGACGAGTGTGGTTGTCAACGTCAAGATTCCGGCGGCCGAAATCCAGAAGCTGCAAATTTCGCGTGATGGAGGGGCAGGTGCGACGGCCTTCGCGTTGTGGAACGACTTCGACAGGTTCCGAGATTCGAACCTACCAGCCAGCGAGCACGTTCATGTGAGTAGCATCCGCACGAGTTCCTATCCATGGCCATAGAGCAGGCGAACGGTTCTCGCTCGATGCGCCGGGACCAAGCAACCACCTGGGACGCGGCCGAAGTTGAGATCAAGGCTGACTGATGTCGTCAGCGACACCACTGACCCGCGGAACCGTCAGCAGGAAGCATTCTGAGCACGGAGAT